>NZ_LMIC01000014.1:0-88853 GCF_001428585.1 Duganella sp. Root198D2
CTGATCTCCCCGATCGCGATGGAAGAAGGCCTGCGTTTCGCCATCCGTGAAGGCGGTCGTACCGTCGGCGCCGGCGTGGTAGCCAAGATCCTGGCTTAAGGCGAAAAGAATCCAGCCAAGGCTAGCGCCCATCGCTGATGGGTGCTAGAATTACGGATTCCACTGTAAAGTTTTACGTAGGGGCGTAGCTCAATTGGCAGAGCGTCGGTCTCCAAAACCGAAGGTTGGGGGTTCGATGCCCTCCGCCCCTGCCACCGAATCTGGTGCAGGGCACCGAAAGTAAAAGTTAAATGTCTAATCAATCCGTGCAAACCGTTAGCACGACGAACGATAAGTTCAAAGTCGTGTTGGCAGTTGTGGCGTTGATTGCAGGCGTGGTCGGATTCTTTGTCCTGACCGGTAAACCAACCCTGGTGCGGGCAGCCGCGCTTGTGGTTGGTTTGCTCATTTCCGTCGGCATCGCGTACACCTCTGCTGCAGGCCGTGATTTCCTGAATTTTGCGAAAGAATCCGTTCGCGAGACCAAGAAAGTAGTATGGCCAACCCACAAGGAAGCCCGTCAGATCACCCTGATCGTGTTCGCCTTTGTGCTGGTGATGGCGATTTTCCTCTGGGGCACGGATAAGATCCTCGAATTTGTGTTGTACGACCTCATCCTGGGTTGGAAGAAATAATGAGCGAAATTGTACAAGACGAGCCGGGCAAGGAAGAGCCTGCGCAGGCAGTGTCGACCCCAGTCAGCAACAAGCGCTGGTACGTCGTGCATGCCTACTCCGGTATGGAGAAAAGCGTTCAGCGCGCCTTGATGGAGCGCGTCGAGCGCGCCGGTATGCAAGATCAGTTCGGCCAGATCCTGGTGCCGACCGAAGAAGTCGTTGAGGTTCGTAACGGTCAGAAGTCCGTTACCGAGCGCCGCTTCTTCCCTGGCTACGTCCTGGTTGAAATGGAAATGACCGACGAAACCTGGCACCTGGTGAAGAACACCAGCAAGGTGACCGGCTTCATCGGCGGCAAATCGAACAAGCCGACCCCGATTCCTGCGCGCGAGATCGACAAGATCATGCAGCAAATGCAGGAAGGCGTGGAAAAGCCGCGTCCGAAAGTGCTGTACGAAGTGGGCGAGCAAGTCCGCATCAAGGATGGCCCGTTCACCGACTTCAACGGCAACGTCGAAGAAGTCAACTACGAGAAATCCAAGGTGCGTGTCTCTGTCACCATCTTCGGCCGCGCGACCCCAGTCGAACTCGAGTTCGGTCAAGTCGAAAAAGTTTAACGCCTGCCAGCGCGTCTAAGCTGGCAAAACCAAGAGGAGCCCCGCCGCGTGCGGGGCGCTACTACTCAATCCAACGATAGGAAGTGCCCAAATGGCAAAGAAAATCATTGGCTTTATCAAGCTGCAAGTTCCAGCTGGTAAGGCAAACCCATCCCCTCCAATCGGTCCAGCACTGGGCCAGCGCGGTCTGAACATCATGGAATTCTGCAAAGCGTTCAACGCGCAGACCCAAGGTATGGAACCAGGCATGCCAATCCCAGTCGTGATCACTGCGTTCGCGGACAAGTCCTTCACCTTCGTGATGAAGACTCCTCCAGCGACCTTCCTGATCAAGAAGCACTCCGGCGTGCAAAAAGGTTCCGCGAAGCCACATACCGACAAGGTAGGCAAGCTGACCCGCGCCCAAGCTGAAGAAATCGCTAAACTGAAGACCCCGGACCTGACCGCTGCCGACCTGGATGCTGCTGTTCGCACCATCGCTGGTTCCGCACGTTCCATGGGCATCACCGTAGAGGGCATCTAATCATGGCAAAACTGTCCAAGCGCGCTCAAGCCATCAAGGCTAAAGTTGACCGTACCAAAGTGTACGCCTTCGACAACGCTGTTGCTCTGATCAAGGAACTGGCTACCGCCAAGTTCAACGAATCGATCGACGTGTCCGTTCAGCTGGGCGTGGACCCTAAGAAGTCCGACCAGGTTGTTCGCGGTTCCGTGGTTCTGCCAGCAGGCACCGGTAAGACTGTTCGCGTTGCCGTGTTCGCAACCGGCGACAAGGCCGAGCAAGCTAAAGCTGCCGGCGCTGACGTTGTTGGTATGGAAGACCTGGCTGAGCGCGTCAAAGCCGGCGACATGCCTTTCGACATCGTGATCGCTTCCCCGGACACCATGCGTATCGTTGGTACCCTGGGCCAGATCCTGGGCCCACGTGGCCTGATGCCTAACCCGAAAGTTGGCACCGTTACCCCTGACGTCGCTACCGCCGTGAAAAACGCGAAAGCCGGCCAGGTTCAGTACCGTACCGACAAGGCAGGTATCATCCACGCCACCATCGGCCGCAAATCGTTCAGCGATGCAGACCTGAAGAGCAACCTGGTTGCCCTGATCGATGCCCTGAACAAGGCTAAGCCAGCTTCGTCGAAAGGCGTTTACCTGCGCAAAGTCGCCCTGTCGTCCACCATGGGCGCTGGCGTACGCGTGGATCACGCTGGTCTGTAATAACTTGTCGGTGCCAGTGGCTGAGACGCGCAGCGTGTTGACCCCTGGCAGCGACTGAATAGTATTAAGCCCTGGTCGGAAGACCAGGCGGATCTTTGGGCTGGCCGGGGCAACCCGGCCGCGCCTTCAAAGACCGTTGGGCTCGGAGCATCAGGTAGGCTCTGGGTTAATAGTGCAAGCTCCCAACGCAGATGGTGATCCCGAACAAGTTTATGTAGTCCCTTTAGACTCCTAAACCTCGGACGCCGTTGTTCGAACCGATGCGAGGCGCAAGCCGAGCATTATTTAAGGAGAAGACCGTGGGTCTCAATCTGAATGACAAAAAGGCCGTCGTTGCCGAAGTTTCCGCAAAAGTAGCAACTGCGCAAACTATCGCTGTGGCCGAGTACCGTGGCATCCAGGTTGGTCACTTGACTAAACTCCGTGCTAATGCGCGTGCGCAAGGCGTGTACATCCGTGTTCTGAAGAACACCCTGGCACGTCGTGCAGTAGAAGGCACGCAGTTCGCCGCTCTGGCCGATTCCATGACCGGTCCGCTGATCTACTCGATCTCGGATGATGCCGTTGCTGCAGCGAAAGTCCTCGCCGACTTCGCCAAAACCAACGACAAACTGGTCCTGAAGGCTGGTAACTTTGCAGGTAAGCAGCTCGACGTAGCTGGCATTACCGCACTGGCGAGCATTCCTTCCCGTGAAGTCCTCATCTCGCAGCTGTTGGGCGTTATGCTGGCTCCGGTGTCGGGCTTTGCACGTGGCCTGGCTGCTCTGGCAGCCAAGAAAGAAACCGAAGCCGCTTAATCGCTGGCTTGGTTTCTTAGTCAATACCAATTCTGTAGTATTACAAACAAATTAGGAGTTTCAAATGGCAATTTCCAAAGACGACATCCTGAACGCAGTGTCCGAAATGTCCGTAATGGACCTGAACGAACTGGTCAAGGCATTCGAAGAAAAATTCGGCGTGTCCGCTGCTGCAATGGCTGCTCCTGCAGCTGGTGGCGCTGTGGCTGCTGCTGCTGAAGAGCAGACCGAATTCAACCTGGTTCTGTCCGAAGTCGGCGCTAACAAAGTTGGCGTGATTAAGGCTGTTCGCGAAATCACCGGTCTGGGCCTGAAAGAAGCCAAGGATCTGGTTGACGGCGCACCGAAGACCGTGAAAGAAGCCCTGTCGAAAGCTGACGCTGAAGCTGGCAAGAAGAAGCTGGAAGAAGCTGGCGCCAAGGCCGACCTGAAGTAATTGAACCAAGGCGGGATTCCTGCCTTAGTTTAGGAAGCCAATGCGGCGGATCTCACCCGGAAGGGTAGGTCCGCCCTTGGCTCCTTTGTCGTCTCTGAAGTAGAAGTTGTTGTTTTATAGTGAATTGAGTCTTGCGAAGCGCGCCCGCAACGCTGAATTCTCTACCTTTTCCTGTCTCACACGGAGTGTCCATGCACTACTCATTTACTGAGAAGAAACGCATTCGCAAGTCCTTTGCGAAACGCGCCAACGTCCACAACGTTCCGTTCTTGCTGGCTACCCAGCTTGAGTCTTACGAGAACTTCTTGCAAGAGCACACTCCTGTTGCAACACGCAAGAACGAAGGCCTGCAGTCGGCTTTCACGTCGATCTTCCCAATCGTTTCCCACAACGGCTTCGCCCGTCTGGAATTCCTGTCCTACGTCCTGGGTGACCCGGCGTTCGACGTCAAGGAATGCCAACTGCGCGGCCTGACTTTCGCATCCCCGCTGCGCGCCAAAGTGCGCCTGGTGATCCTGGACAAGGAATCGCCAACCAAGCCGGTCGTGAAGGAAATGAAGGAACAGGAAGTCTACATGGGCGAACTGCCCCTGATGACGACCACCGGCTCGTTCGTGATCAACGGTACCGAGCGTGTCATCGTATCCCAGCTGCACCGTTCGCCAGGCGTGTTCTTCGAGCACGACCGCGGCAAGACCCACTCGTCCGGCAAGCTGCTGTTCTCGGCACGTATCATCCCTTACCGCGGTTCCTGGCTGGACTTCGAGTTCGACCCGAAAGACATCCTGTACTTCCGCGTCGACCGCCGCCGCAAGATGCCGGTATCGATCCTGCTGAAGGCGATCGGCATGACCCCGGAACAGATCCTGGCAAACTTCTTCGTCTTCGACAACTTCAACCTGCGTTCGGAAGGCGCAGAGATGGAGTTCGTGTCCGAACGCCTGCGCGGCGAAGTCGCGCGCTTCGACATCGTCGATCCGAAGACGGGCAAGACCATCGTCACCAAGGACAAGCGTATCAACGCCAAGCACGTGCGTGAAATCGAGCAGGCAGGCATCCAGCACATCTCCGTGCCGGAAGACTACCTGCTGGGCCGCGTCCTGGCCAAGAACATCGTTGACCAGGACACCGGCGAAGTGGTGGCACTGGCGAACGACGAGCTGACCGAGGAAACCCTGGGCAAGCTGCGCGACGCCAGCATCAACACCATCCAGACCCTGTACACCAACGACCTGGACCAGGGCGGCTACATCTCGCAGACCCTGCGTATCGACGACACCGCCGACCAGACCGCTGCACGCGTGGCGATCTACCGCATGATGCGTCCTGGCGAACCGCCAACCGAAGAGTCGGTGGAAGCCCTGTTCAACGGCCTGTTCTACAGCCCTGACCGTTACGACCTGTCGGCCGTCGGCCGCATGAAGTTTAACCGCCGCATCAGCCGCGATGAACTGACCGGCGCCATGACCCTGTCGAACGAAGACGTGCTGGCCGTGATCAAGATCCTGGTTGAGCTGCGCAATGGCCGCGGCGAAGTCGACGATATCGATCACCTGGGTAACCGCCGCGTACGCTGCGTGGGCGAACTGGCCGAGAACCAGTTCCGCGCCGGCCTGGTGCGCGTTGAGCGCGCCGTCAAGGAGCGCCTGGGCCAGGCCGAAGCCGACAACCTGATGCCGCATGACCTGATCAACTCCAAGCCGATCTCGGCTGCTATCCGCGAGTTCTTCGGTTCGTCCCAGCTGTCGCAGTTCATGGACCAGACCAACCCGCTGTCGGAAATCACCCACAAGCGCCGTGTATCGGCCCTGGGCCCTGGCGGCCTGACCCGCGAACGCGCCGGCTTCGAAGTGCGCGACGTGCACCCGACCCACTACGGCCGCGTGTGCCCGATCGAAACGCCTGAAGGCCCGAACATCGGTCTGATCAACTCGCTGGCACTGTACGCCCGCCTGAACGAATACGGCTTCCTGGAAACCCCATACCGCAAGGTTGAAGGCTCCAAGGTGACCGACAAGATCGATTACCTGTCCGCGATTGAAGAAGGCCGCTACATCATTGCCCAGGCTAACGCCAAGATCAATGAAGAAGGCAAGCTGGTCGACGAACTGGTGTCCTCGCGTGAAGCCGGCGAAACCATCCTGGTTTCCCCGGAGCGCGTGCAGTACATGGACGTTGCTCCAGGCCAGATCGTGTCCGTCGCAGCATCGCTGATTCCATTCCTGGAACACGATGACGCGAACCGTGCACTGATGGGCGCCAACATGCAGCGCCAGGCTGTGCCTTGCCTGCGTCCTGAAAAGGCGCTGGTCGGTACCGGTATCGAACGTACCGTGGCAGTCGACTCCGGCACCACCGTGCAGGCCCTGCGCGGCGGCGTGGTGGACTACATCGACGCGGGCCGCGTCGTGATCCGCGTCAACGATGAAGAAGCACAGGCTGGTGAAGTCGGCGTCGACATCTACAACCTGATCAAGTACACCCGTTCCAACCAGAACACCAACATCAACCAGCGTCCTATCGTCAAAGTGGGCGACCGCGTGGCCAAGGGCGACGTGATCGCCGACGGCGCATCGACCGACCTGGGCGAACTGGCACTGGGCCAGAACATGACCGTGGCCTTCATGCCATGGAACGGCCTGAACTTCGAAGACTCGATCCTGATCTCGGAAAACGTCGTGAAAGACGACCGTTACACCTCGATCCACATCGAAGAACTGTCCGTCGTTGCCCGTGACACCAAGCTGGGCGCGGAAGAAATCACCCGCGATATTTCGAACCTGGCTGAGAACCAACTGGCTCGCCTGGACGAATCCGGCATCGTGTACATCGGCGCTGAAGTGCAAGCCGGCGACGTGCTGGTCGGTAAGGTGACTCCGAAAGGCGAAACCCAGCTGACTCCTGAAGAGAAGCTGCTGCGCGCGATCTTCGGCGAAAAAGCATCCGACGTGAAAGACACCTCGCTGCGCGTGCCGTCCGGCATGGTCGGTACCGTCATCGACGTGCAAGTGTTCACCCGCGAAGGCATCCCGCGCGACAAGCGCGCCCAGCAGATCATCGATGATGAACTGAAGCGCTACCGCCTGGACCTGAACGACCAGATGCGTATCGTGGAAGGCGACGCCTTCCAGCGACTGGAAAAGATGATGATCGGCCAGGTTGTCAACGGCGGCCCTAAGAAGCTGGCCAAAGGCGCCAAGATCACCAAGGACTACCTGGACGACCTGGACAAGTTCCACTGGTTCGACATCCGTCCTGCCGACGAAGACATGGCCAAGGCCTTGGAAGCCATCAAGGAATCCATCGCCGAGAAGCGTCACCAGTTCGACCTGGCCTTCGAAGAGAAGCGCAAGAAGCTGACCCAGGGCGACGAACTGCAGCCTGGCGTGCAGAAGATGGTCAAGGTCTACCTGGCCGTCAAGCGTCGCCTGCAGTCCGGCGACAAGATGGCAGGCCGCCACGGTAACAAGGGTGTGGTGTCGCGTATCGTTCCGGTGGAAGACATGCCTTACATGGCAGACGGTACCCCGGCCGACGTGGTGCTGAACCCGCTGGGCGTTCCGTCCCGTATGAACGTGGGCCAGATCCTGGAAACCCACCTGGGTTGGGCAGCGAAGGGCCTGGGCATCCGTATCGGCGAAATGCTGCAAGCGCAGATCAAAGTCGAAGAGATGCGCAAGTACCTGACCACCGTGTACAACGAGTCCGGCGCCAAGGAAGACATCGCTTCCCTGTCCGACGACGAGATCATGAAGCTGGCATTCAACCTGAAGAAGGGTGTGCCGTTCGCGACTCCGGTGTTCGACGGCGCGCACGAATCGGAAATCCGCCGCATGCTGGACCTGGCGTATCCGGACGATATCGCCAAGCACCTGGGCATGACCCCGTCCAAGAACCAGGTCACCATGTACGACGGCCGCACCGGCGAAGCGTTCGAACGCAAAGTCACCGTGGGCGTGATGCACATGCTGAAGCTGCACCACCTGGTCGACGACAAGATGCACGCCCGTTCCACCGGTCCTTACTCCCTGGTGACGCAGCAGCCTCTGGGCGGTAAAGCCCAGTTCGGCGGCCAGCGCTTCGGTGAGATGGAGGTGTGGGCACTGGAAGCGTACGGCGCATCCTACGTGCTGCAAGAAATGCTGACCGTGAAGTCCGACGACGTGAACGGCCGTACCAAAGTGTACGAAAACCTCGTCAAGGGCGACCACGTGATCGATGCCGGCATGCCGGAATCGTTCAACGTGCTGGTGAAAGAGATCCGTTCCCTGGGTATCGATATCGACCTGGAACGCAACTAAAACCGGTAAAGCAGTGTCTGACCCGCGGGGTCAGACACTGGGCCCTCGGAAGCCGCGTATCAGGTGTCAGACCCTGCGGGTCTGACACCGGTTTACCGGTTTTAAGTAAGTAAAGAATTCGTCACCATCTGGAGTGATACATGAAAGCCCTGCTCGATTTATTCAAGCAAGTACAGCAAAACGAGTCGTTCGACGCGATCAAGATCGGTCTGGCCTCTCCTGAGAAAATCCGTTCGTGGTCCTACGGCGAAGTCAAAAAGCCTGAGACCATCAACTACCGTACCTTCAAGCCAGAGCGCGATGGCCTGTTCTGCGCCAAGATCTTTGGCCCGATCAAGGACTACGAATGCCTGTGCGGCAAGTACAAGCGCCTGAAGCACCGCGGTGTCATCTGCGAAAAGTGCGGCGTTGAAGTGACCCTGGCCAAAGTGCGCCGTGAGCGCATGGGCCACATCGAACTGGCATCCCCGGTTGCGCACATCTGGTTCCTGAAATCGCTGCCGTCGCGTCTGGGTATGGTCCTGGACATGACCCTGCGCGATATCGAACGCGTCCTGTACTTCGAAGCATACGTTGTGACCGATCCAGGCATGACCCCGCTGAAGAAGTGCCAGATCATGTCGGAAGACGATTACGCCGCCAAGTACGAAGAGTACGGCGACGACTTCACCGCCTTCATGGGCGCTGAAGGTATCCGCGAACTGCTGCGCTCGATCGACATCCACCGCGATGCCGAAGCCCTGCGCGTGGAACTGAAGGAATCGAAGTCCGAAGCGAAGATCAAGAAGTACGCCAAGCGCCTGAAAGTGCTGGAAGCATTCCAGCGTTCCGGCATCAAGCCGGACTGGATGATCATGGAAGTGCTGCCGGTGCTGCCGCCGGAACTGCGTCCACTGGTCCCGCTGGATGGCGGCCGCTTCGCGACCTCCGACCTGAACGACCTGTACCGCCGCGTCATCAACCGTAACAACCGTCTGAAGCGCCTGATGGAGCTGCGTGCTCCAGAGATCATCACGCGTAACGAAAAGCGCATGCTGCAAGAAGCGGTTGACTCGCTGCTGGACAACGGCCGTCGCGGCAAAGCGATGACCGGCGCCAACAAGCGTCCGCTGAAGTCGCTGGCTGAAATGATCAAAGGCAAGGGCGGCCGCTTCCGTCAGAACTTGCTGGGTAAGCGCGTCGACTACTCCGGCCGTTCCGTGATCGTGGTGGGTCCACAGCTGAAACTGCACCAGTGCGGCCTGCCAAAGCTGATGGCCCTGGAACTGTTCAAGCCGTTCATCTTCAACAAGCTGGAACTGATGGGTCTCGCGACCACCATCAAGGCCGCCAAGAAGCTGGTCGAAGTGCAAGAGCCAGTGGTGTGGGACATCCTGGAAGAAGTGATCCGCGAACACCCGATCATGCTGAACCGTGCACCAACCCTGCACCGTCTCGGTATCCAGGCCTTCGAGCCGGTGCTGATCGAAGGTAAAGCGATCCAGCTGCACCCGCTGGTCTGCGCGGCGTTCAACGCCGACTTCGACGGTGACCAGATGGCAGTCCACGTGCCGCTGTCGATCGAAGCACAGATGGAAGCCCGCACCCTGATGCTGGCTTCGAACAACATTCTGTTCCCATCGAACGGCGAACCATCGATCGTTCCTTCGCAGGATATCGTGCTGGGTCTGTACTACGCGACCCGCGAAGCCGTCAACGCCAAGGGCGAAGGCATGATGTTCCCGGACGTGTCCGAAGTCATCCGTGCTTACGACAACAAGGAAGTCGAGCTGGCCACCCGCATCACCGTGCGTATCGTTGAGAATCCAAAGGATCCGGCGACCGGCGAGTTCGTGCGTACCCTGACCCGTTACGAAACCACCGTTGGCCGTGCCATCCTGTCCGAGATCCTGCCGAAGGGCCTGCCATTCAGCGTACTGAACCGTTCGCTGAAGAAGAAAGAGATCTCCAAGCTGATCAACACGTCCTTCCGCAAGTGCGGCCTGCGCGCCACCGTGGTGTTCGCCGACCAGCTGATGCAGTCGGGCTTCCGCCTGGCAACCCGTGCCGGTATCTCCATCTGCGTGGACGATATGCTGGTGCCGGAAGTCAAGAAGACCATGATCGCGACCGCCGAAGCGGAAGTGAAGCAGATCGAGCAGCAGTACGCTTCCGGTCTGGTCACCGCCGGCGAACGTTACAACAAGGTCGTCGACATCTGGGGCAAGACCTCCGATGAAGTCGGCAAGGCGATGATGGACCACCTGAAAGTGGAAGACGTGATCCGTCGCGACGGCACCAAGTCGACCCAGGAATCGTTCAACGCGATTTACATGATGGCCGACTCCGGTGCGCGTGGTTCCGCAGCACAGATTCGCCAGCTGGCCGGTATGCGTGGCCTGATGGCAAAACCTGACGGTTCCATTATTGAAACGCCGATTACCGCGAACTTCCGCGAAGGCCTGAACGTTCTGCAGTACTTCATCTCGACCCACGGCGCTCGTAAAGGTCTGGCCGACACCGCGCTGAAGACCGCGAACTCCGGTTACCTGACCCGTCGTCTGGTCGACGTGACGCAGGACCTGGTGGTGATCGAAGACGATTGCGGCACTTCCAACGGCACCCTGATGAAGGCGATGGTCGAAGGTGGTGAAGTGATCGAAGCCCTGCGCGACCGTATCCTCGGCCGCGTGGCAGGCACCGACATCGTCAACCCGGAAACCCAGGCTACCGTGTACGAAGCCGGCACCCTGCTGGACGAAGACATGGTGGAAGACATCGAGCGCATGGGCGTGGACGAAGTCAAGGTCCGCACCCCGCTGACTTGCGACACCCGCTTCGGCCTGTGCGCCAAGTGCTACGGCCGCGACCTGGGCCGCGGTATGCTGGTCAACTCCGGCGAAGCAGTCGGCGTGGTGGCAGCACAGTCGATCGGTGAACCTGGTACCCAGCTGACCATGCGTACCTTCCACATCGGTGGTGCGGCATCGCGTGCAGCAGTGGCATCTTCGGTGGAAGCCAAGTCGAACGGTATCGTGCGCTTCACCGCCACCATGCGTTACGTCACCAACGGCAAGGGCGCACAGATCGTCATTTCCCGTTCCGGCGAAGTGCTGATTACCGACGACCACGGCCGTGAGCGCGAGCGCCACAAGGTGCCGTACGGCGCGACCCTGATCGTCAAGGACGGCATGGTCATCAAGGCCGGCGCTCCTCTGGCAACCTGGGATCCGCTGACCCGTCCGATCATTACCGAGTACGCCGGTGTGGTCCGCTTCGAGAACGTCGAAGAAGGCGTGACCGTGGCGCGCCAGGTCGACGACGTGACCGGCCTGGCTACCCTGGTGGTGATCGACGCCAAGCGTCGCGGCTCGCCAGGCAAGGCCCTGCGTCCACAGGTAAAACTGCTGAACGAAGAAGGCCAGGAAGTGAAGATCGCCGGCACCGAACACGCAGTAGCGATCGGCTTCCAGGTGGGCGCACTGATCATGGTGAAAGACGGCCAGCAAGTGTCCGTGGGTGAGGTTCTGGCGCGTATCCCGACCGAATCGCAGAAGACCCGAGACATTACCGGCGGTCTGCCGCGCGTGGCGGAACTGTTCGAAGCACGTTCGCCGAAAGATGCGGGCATGCTGGCGGAAGTCACCGGTACCGTGGCCTTCGGTAAAGAGACCAAGGGCAAACAGCGCCTGGAAATCACCGACATGGACGGCAACAAGCACGAGTTCCTGATTACCAAGGACAAGCAAGTGCTGGTGCACGACGGCCAGGTGGTGAACAAGGGCGAGATGATCGTGGACGGCCCGGCCGATCCGCAAGACATCCTGCGCCTGCTGGGTATCGAAGCGCTGGCTCGCTACATCGTTGACGAAGTGCAGGACGTGTACCGTCTGCAGGGCGTGAAGATTAACGACAAGCACATCGAGGTGATCGTTCGCCAGATGCTGCGCCGCGTCCAGATCGTCAACGCCGGCGACACCGACTACATCGTCGGCGAGCAGGTGGAGCGTTCCGAGCTGCTGGAAGAAAACGACAAGGTCAACGCCTTGAACAAGATTCCGGCAACCTACGAAAACGTGCTGCTGGGTATTACCAAGGCATCGCTGTCGACCGACTCCTTCATCTCGGCCGCATCGTTCCAGGAAACCACCCGTGTCCTGACCGAAGCTGCGATCATGGGCAAGCGCGACGGCCTGCGCGGCTTGAAGGAAAACGTCATCGTCGGCCGCCTGATCCCTGGCGGTACCGGCCTGGCCTTCCACCGCGCCCGCAAAGAGAAGGAAGTGTGGGAAGCCGAAGAGCGCAAAGCGCTGCTGGAAGCAGAACGCGCCGCCATCGTGGCCGAACTGCCAGCGGACGAACCGCACCACAGCGACGAAGCATAAGCTTTATCTCGCTAGCGGAAACGCCACCTTCGGGTGGCGTTTTTTTTGCCGCAAATGTCCACTTTGGTTCCTGACCCCGAAGTGGACATTACAGTGACAAAAATGCCACCGTTGCAGGCGTTTTTATGTGCGTTGAGGCCTGAAAGGTTGCCAGTCGCCAATTGCATACTACAATCAGTATTTCTGAAAAATGTTTTGAGAGCGATATGGCCGAATCCCTGCAAATCACCTGCGACGCAACGACGGTAGGTGACGACGGAATAATGTACTTGCATGAATCGATGTTCAGCGGCCTGTTCGACTTGCCAAACAATCATGCAGAAATCGTCGCGCGCCTGCATCCAGCCAAGCGAAAGCTGTTCGATGCGCTGGTGGCGGGCGAGCGCGTGGAAGCCGAAGCCAGGGACCAGAGCGGGGCCGTGGTTAAAGTCCCGCTGGACCATGACGTGACGGTGCATGTGAACCAGCGTTACGGCGGCGTGCGCCGCTTCAGCTACGCGTCGATCATCGCGAAGCATGCCCGTGCCTACGGCGAAGTCCAGGCGCGGGGTTTTGATTCGAACTGCGAACCGGTGATCCGCCAGATGCCTGACCGCAGTTTCAGGATCATCTTCAATACCATGCCGCCGCGTGGGAATGCACTCGGCGCATCCTTCAATATGGACCATTTCGGCGCTTGCATGACCAAGCTGACCGCATCCAAAATGACCTGGGATGACCGCGACGTGTTCCACCTACCGTCGGCGACGGAGGCGGAAATTCGCGCCATCCTGCAGTTCCTGCTCAGCTATGGCAAGGACTGAGGCCGCTTAATTACTTCTTGTCGCTGGCCGCAGCCTTTGAATCATCGATCAGGTCGAACTTGCCGTCCGACGTCATGAAGAAGGTGCATTCGGCTCCTTGCTCGCAGCCACTGACGTGCTTCTTGCCGGCCGCTTGCATCAGGTAGGAGCCGGGGCCCAGCTTGGTTTCAGGGGCGCCATCGGTTTTGTGCACGAACGTGCCTGACATGATCACGATTTTCAGCGCATGGGTGTGGTGGTGCAGGGCGTTGATCTGGCCGGCATCGAACTTCACCAGTACGCCGTAGGGGCCGCCCTTCGCCATATCGCCCCACAGCTTGGCGAACTTGGTGCCGGGGACCGGGCCGGGTTCCCATTTCACCGCTTCGGCGGGCCAGACCACGTCTTCCTTGGCCTTGTCTTTCGCTGCCGCGTTTGCGCTCAGCAAGGTGGCAACCGCTAGTACCGTAAATGCCATTGTTTTCATGGTGGCGCTCCTTCTTGTTGTGGGTGGCGGGAAACTGGCGTCCACCTATCGTTATAGCCCATCCATCCTGGATTCCAAGTTGGGCTTCTGCGACAAAGCTGTGCCGAAACGCCGGCAATCTGAGCTGACTACGGCCGAGCCCGTGTCCCACTTGGGGTGTGACCCCATGGTGTGACACGGGCTCGGCTGTAGGTGGGGTATATTGCTTTGATGGAGAGCGTTGAAGAGCTTGAGCGGTGGTTCCGGATGGCGGGCGTGGATTCGCTGCATGCCTGCATCGGGCCGCTTCCCGGATCGCGGGCTGCGTTGGGGCGGTGGACCAGCGATGGGCCGGAACACGCCATCCGTTCCGTCAGTCCGCATCCGGGCACTTACCGCCTGGCGCTGATGATGGAGCCGCTTGATGCGCGTATCTGGCAGGGCAATACGCCGGTCTGGGGCGGTACCATCGGGGCCAATCGCTTCCGCCTTTGCCCGCCGGGGGAGCAGGGCCGGTGGAGCCAGCTTAGCGGTTGCGACATCGTCAACGTCTTCCTGCCGGTGCCGCTGGTGGACCGCCTGGCGGCGCAGCGCGGGGAGCAGATCGATGCGACGCTGGCGGCCAGCCAGTTTACCTCCGACGGCATGGTGTTCGACCTGGTGCGCAAGATGCTCGATGCCCAGGCGCTGGCCGGTCCACTGGCGGCTGAAATGTGCGACCACCTTGCCATGGCCCTGGCTTGCTACCTGATCGAGCATTATTCACGGCCGGCGCAGTCGGCTGAGAGCTCGCTCGGCGGCGCGCGTTTGCGCCGTGTGCTGCTCCATATCACTGAACACCTTGATACGCCGCTGGCGAATGCGGAGCTGGCTGCGCTGTGCGGCATGAGTGCGGCGCATTTTTCACGCGAGTTCCATCGTGCCGTCGGGCTGCCGCCGCATCGCTACGTGCTGACCCGCCGCCTGGAGCAAGCCTGCGTGGCGCTGGCGGGCAGGGAGGCGCGCATCGTCGATATCGCCGAGGAATTCGGCTTCCATAGTGCCAGTCATTTCACGCGTGCCTTCACGGCGCATTACGGCCTGGCGCCCGCTGCGTGGCGCGCCGGCCGCTGTAACAATTGTTAATAGCAGGATTGTGCAATTTGCGCGCGTTTGTGCACGCACCGTGCGGCCGGTCGGCCACAGAATCTCCAGTCCTACACCAAAAAATGGAGACAACATGGCTTTACTACGCAATTCCCTGGCGCTGCTTGCGCTGGCGGCGGCCGGCGCTGTGCAGGCTGACAATATCTCGCTTCGCATCGGCTTTAGCGAAGGACGTGCGGGCGCGGAATTCAAGCCGCTGCATGCGGAGGTGGGCAAGTTCGCCGTGACGCCCAATGTGCGCCAGGGCGCCGAGGATGACCAGTGGGTGGTGGTGGCCAAGGATGCGCAAGGCCGCGTGCTGCATGAGGTGAGCGTCAACAATGGCTTGCGCCGCCACGTGGAGACTTTTAACCCGCGTTCGGGCGCTATCGACCTGTCGACCACGGTGCAGAAGCGTGAGGGCAGCTTCGAGGTGTCGCTGCCGTTCGATAAGGCGACTGCCAGCGTGGAAGTGCTGCCGAAGCAGGGCGCAGCTAGCGGCGCCAAGGCCGCCGTGGCCGCGGCAGGGCCGCTGGCGCGCTTCGACCGCAGCGCGCTGGAACAGGCTGCGGCCAGCGGCAAGACCGCCCGTTCCGCCATGCTGGCCGCAACGCCGGCTGCAACGGCGACGACGATCCTGAATAACGGCAGCGCGGCGACCCATATGGACTATGTCTTTATCGGCGACGGCTATACGGCCGCTGAAATGGACAAGTGGCGCGCCGATGCGCAGAAGGTGATCAACGGCTTCCTGGCTGATCCGCTGTTCAATGCCAACCGCGCTTCGATGAATATCCATCGCGTCGACGTGGCGAGCAACCAGTCCGGCGTGGACGAAATCGACAAGGGCATCTACCGCGACACGGCGATGGATGCGGAGTTCGGCTGCTATAACATCGAGCGCCTGCTGTGCGTGAACGATACCAAGGCGACCAATATCGCCGGCTCGGTGCTGGCGCCCGATGCGCGCGATGTGATCGTGGTGATCGCCAATTCGACGCGCTATGGCGGCTCGGGCGGTGCGGTGGCGACGCTGTCGATGCACGCTTCGTCGATCGAGGTGGCGCTGCATGAAATCGGCCACACGGCATTCGCGCTGGCTGACGAATACGAGTACGGCACCTGCAGCACGAGCAGCGAGCCGACCGAGGTCAATGTGTCGCTGAACGGCACGCGCTCGGTCAAGTGGGGCAACCTGATTGCCGGCAGCACGGCGGTGCCGACCGGCCTGGGCGTCTACCCGAATGGCACTGTCGGTACTTTCGTCGGCGCCCAGTACTGCGGTTCAGGCAAGTACCGCCCGACCGAGAACTCGCGCATGCGCACGCTCGGCTATCCATGGCATGCGGTGAATGAAGGTGCGGTGAAGAAGGTGTTTACCAAGTACACCGGCGCTGGATCGGTGACGCAGACCGGTTCGCTGGCCAATGGCGGCAGCGCAATCGCGCCGAGCGCTTCTCCTGGCTGGGTGCAGGCCGGTGCCGGTACCTTCTCGCTGCAACTGAGCGGCCCTTCCGGTGCCGACTTCGACCTGTTCTTGTACAAGTGGTCGGGCAGCGCCTGGGCCAAGGTTGCGGCCAGCGAGGGCAGCACTTCCAGCGAGTCGATCAGCTACAACGGCACGGCGGGCTATTACTATGCGCAGGTGAAGTCATACTCGGGCAGCGGCAACTACTCGCTGAGCTACGCCTTCCCTAAGCCTTGAGTTCACGCTGGCGCGCCTTCGGCAGGGCGGAAAACGCCTTGTCGTAGGACCATTGCACCAGTTCGGCCAGGTAGTCCTGCGGGAAGCTGCGTACGTCGACTATCGTGACCCAGTGAAACCGGCCCATGTAGCGGGCCGGTTTCACTCCCGGCATGCCGGTGAGTTCGAGGAAGCGGTCGGGCGTGGTGCGCAGGCTGAAGCGCCACCGTTCCGGTTCGCTGGTCTTGAAGTAGGCGAAGGTCTTGCCGCCGATTTTGTAGCTCAGTACATTGACCGGCGGCGCATGCAGCAGGCTTTCCGCGCCGGGCAGGCTGGCGCAGTGGGCTTTCAACTTCTCTGTATTCATGGCGGTCAGGCAGGGCGGATTGACGGGGGCTCGGGCTGCAAGGATGCATGCTTTTTTGCCAAATTGCCAGCATATTCATGGCTCCGGCCATGCTAATATTTGGCCTATGATTGCCTCGGCCCTGTTTACTCCCGCCCAGCAAAAGCTGCTGGGTTTGCTGTTTGTGCGCGTGAATGAGGGTTTCCACCTCAACGAAATCATGCGCCTGACCGGGCTGGGCAGCGCTTCCGCGCAACGCGAGCTGAAGCGCCTGCATGAATCCGGGCTGATCGTCTCCGAGCGCATCGGCAATGTGCGCCAGTTCCGTCCGAATAAGGAAAACCTGGTCTATTCCGAGCTGGCCAGCCTGGTCAAGAAGACCTTCGGCCTGGTCAGCGTGCTGAATTCCGCGCTGGCGCCGATGCGCAAGCAGCTCAGCGTGGCATTCGTCTATGGCACTACGGTCAAGGAAGCGGAAGATTCCACTGCGCCGGTCGAGCTGCTGCTGATCGGCGAGAACACGACCTACGGCGAGCTGCTGAACCGCCTGCCGGTGGCCGAGCGCCTGCTGCGCCGCAAGATCAATCCCAACCTGTATTCAGTTGACGACTTCCAGCGCCGCTTGCGCGAGCAGCAGCCTTTCATCCTCAAGATGCTGGGGGACCGCAAGGTGTTCGTACTGGGCGACGATACCGACCTCGATAACATCATCAAAGAAGTCCACCCGGAGGAGGAGCATGGAGACGCGTTACCGGACGTTTAAGGAGTTCTACCCCTACTACTTGCAGGAGCATGCCAACCGCACGTGCCGCCGCCTGCATTTCGCCGGCTCCTGCATCGTGCTGCTGCTGCTGGCAATGGCCATGGTCACGGGCGAATTGGCACTGCTGTGGCTGCTGCCCGTGGTCGGCTACGGCTTCGCCTGGGCCGGCCATTTCTTCTTCGAACACAACCGGCCGGCCACCTTCAAGTATCCGCTGTTCAGCCTAATGGGCGACTGGGTAATGTTCCGCGATATGCTTGCGGGCCGCGTTGCGTGGTGAGGCAGCCGAGCACGGCAGGCTGATGGCCACGCGGGTATAGCGCCCCGCCTCCGACTCGCAGCCGATTTCGCCGCCGAAGGCCGACACCACGCGTTTGCAGAAGGCCAGGCCCATGCCGGTGCCGCCGCCATTGCGGTGGGTGGTGTAGAACGGCTCGAACACGTGCGGCAGCACATCGGGCGCAATGCCGTGGCCGTTGTCGGTCACCACCAGCCAGTTGTGCATGCCGCGCGAATAGCATTCGACCTCCACCGCGCCGCTGCCATTCACCTTTACTGCCTGCAGCGCGTTCTTCAGCAGGTTGTACAGCACGAACATCAGCAGCACGTCCGAGCCATGGAAACTGTATTCATTGCGGATGGAGACGCGCACCTGCGAGCGTTCGGCGCCCGAGAAGGGGTAGCAGGCCATCGCTTCATCCACGCACACGCTGACCGAGTGCACGGTGAAGCTCTCGCTGCGCATGATGCCATCGCGGGCCGAGGCCAGCAGCATGTCGACGATGAAGTTCGAGCGCGACACTTCGGCATCGATGCTGCGGGCGATCTCGCCCAGGTGTTCCAGCTGGCGCGTGCCCAGCGCACCCTGGTGCTCCGGCCGGTAGCCTGCAATCAGTTCGGGCAGGCTGCGCGCCAGGATGCGGGTCTGGCTGCGGATGCTGGCCAGCGGGGTGCGCATCTCATGCGCAATGGTGGCGGCGGCGGCCATCGGGTCGGCCAGCAGGTTATGGCGCACCATGGCCTGGGCGATCAATCCCAGCGAGGCCATGATGAATACCACGCCCGGTGGATAAATCTCGACCCCGTAGTTGCACAGGTAATCGCTGGCTGCGCCGAAGTAGATCAGGATGCTGACCAGTACGTAGCGCAAGCGCGTGCGTTCGGTCGATACCGCGCGCTGCTGGCGGCGATACAGCAGCCACAGGGCGCGCCCGATCACGATCACGGTCTGCGCCAGGTGCAGCGGATGCAGCCAGCCCGCCTTGGGATAGGAACCGTAGAAGTAGTGCTGCAGGCCGGACAGCATCCAGTCGGTGGTCGGCAGCAGCAGGCCCAGGCCGCAGGCGAACAGGTAGCTCGCATAGAGGCCGGGGTGCTCGTCCTTGCTGCCGGTCAGTTCGATGATGAAGTGGTACAGCGTGGTGGGCAGGAACAGGATGGGCAGGTAGCCCAGGCGTGCCAGCGCCATGGCCGTGGCGTCGTTATGGGTCAGGAACAGCAGCGCCCAGCTCGCCTGCCAGAAAAAGGTCGTGGCACAGACGGCGAAGAAGGTCAGCCCGACCCGGTTCGGGCCGCGCGAGCGCAAAACGTACAGCCCATAGCAAATAAATAGGGCTGAGACCAATGCCGGTATTAGCGCATACATTGAGTTTCCTCAGCTTAAAAACGGATTGTTAACAGCTTATTGTCAAGAAATTGGACAAGTATTGAGGAATATCAATAGTTCGGCGCGCCAATCGGAAAAAGTAAGGGCTGGCATTAAGCCGTTTTACTTTTATGGAGAAATAGTCCTATGTACATGCACGTCCCAGCCCCCGACGCCCCTGCCGCAGCTGAAATGACATTCCACCACAAGATTTCGATTTTCCTCAAGGATTCCAACGCCTACGGCAATACCTATTTCGCACGGTATTTTGAATGGCAGGGTATTTGCCGGGAGAAGTGGTTTTACGAATGTATTTCGCGCGATATGCTGCAGGAGGAGGGAGTATTTATTACGAAACACGCCCAGAATGATTATCTGCAGGAGACTTTCCCGTTCCAGGAAGTGTCGTGCGAGGTGAATACCTACGATGTACGGAAATGCTCGTTCTGGCTCGAGTTCCGCTTTTATGCCGACGGCCACCCGGTTTCGGTGGGGCGGCAGCAGATCGTCTTTGCCAACCATGCGAAGCAGATCTCGCCGCTGCCCGAGCTGGTGCTCAAACGCATCAAGCGCTACGCGCTAAAAAAATAGCTACTCGTAGACGGTGCCGATGCCCAGCAAGCCCGGCAACGGCACTGCTTCTGCCTGCGCGGGCCAGTCGGCCAAGCGCACGGTAACCACCTGGTAGCTGCCCATGCTGCGGTTTTCAAACGGAAGGCCGGGCTGGGCGGCAATGCGCCGGCTGGCGTCCGCCTGGCGCAATTGCACCGCCGCATTGGCATCGCCGGGGGCGTAAATGAACTTGACGCCCTTGCATTCCTTGCCCAGCAGGCGCAGGCGGTAGCCGGAGGCACGCTGGGCGGAAATCAGCTGCTCGCAGGCTTCGCGCAGCATGGACAGCGGATAGACGCCGTCGTCGCGGGTGCGGATCGAATAGCGGCCGCTGAACTGGTAGTAGCCTTTGCGCCGGTTCAGGCGCAGCACCGCGTCTTCGTCGAACGCCTGCTTCAGCAGCGGCAGGGTAGCGCGGCCCAGCATGTCGACGGCGATATCGAGATTGGTGGTTTCCCCCTCCAGCTTGATGTGCAAGCCTTCCATCGGCGCTTCCGGCGCCAGCGGACGGATTTGCAGGTGCGCCTGGATCAAAGGGCGCTTGGCGACATACGGTGCGAAAAAGCTGGCCGCCTTGTAGGCCTGGCGATAGCTGTGCCACTCGGCATCGGCCGCCGCCACCACCTGCACCACGGGCATGTCGTCGCCGGCGCGCGCGGGGGCCGCGGCCAGCAGGGCGGCGGCAATCAGCAAGGGTCGACCATTCATGGGACGCAATTTTAATGCAAGCCGGGCCGGGCACCCCTGCCGAAAGTCATGCCCGCGGCGAAACACATTGCCGGCGGCGTCGCCGCGGCGGGTAGAATTGCGGCGCTATCAATTATTTGTCAGCTATGCCCGCCATTCTCCCGTACCGGCTGCGTCCCGGCAGTGCCGCCGGCATCATCCTGCTTGCCAGCCTGGCCGGCGCTGCCATCGAAATCCTGGTGCCGTGGTATCTGGGCCCGGACAGTGCCGACCTGTTCAGCGCTGCCGGCGTGCTGGCGCGCCGCCTGGCCGGCCGGTACGCTGCGGCCCCGTCGCTGGTCCGGGCAGGCTCGGACCATGCCTTGCTGGCCTGGCACATCTTCCTCGCCCTGGCCGCGCTGCTAAGCGCTGCGTTCATCGCCGCCACCGCGCTGCAGCTGCAGCCGCGCCGGCGGCGGACGCCTGCTGCCAGCCGCTGCTTGCTGGCGCTGCAACTGGCCAGCGCCTGTGCGCTGCACTCGGTGGTGTTATCGATGGTGCAGGGCGCCATGCTGGCCAGCCACCTGCCGCCGCGCCGCGCGCTGGCGGCACTGGCAGCCATGCTGGGGCTGAATACCGTATCGGTTGGCGTGCTGGCGGCGCTGGCGCTGCAAGAGGGTATTTCCGCCAGCGACGGCAAGGCCACCGCGATGGTTCTGTACGTATTGCTGGAGCAACTGGTGGTCTTGCTCACATTCGCGCTGGGCTGGCTGGCGTCAAGCGAACGGCGCAGCCGCCAGGCGCTGGCTGCCAAGCATGCCGAGCTGTTGGCCACGCAGGTGCTGCTGGCCGACACCATCCGCGAATCGGAACGCATGCGCATCGCGCGCGACCTGCACGATTCGACCGGGCATCACCTGACGGCGCTGAAACTGCACCTGGACCTGGCGCGGCGCAAGGCGGGCGAGCGGGCCGACGCTTCGCTGCTGACCGCGCATGAGCTTGCGCGCGAACTGCTGGCGCAAGTGCGGGCCGTGGTGGCCGCCGAACGGCAGGCGGTGGGCGTCGATCTGCGTCTGGCGTTGCAGCGCCTGTGCGCCGGCATCCCGCAGCCGGCCGTTACGCTGCGTGTGGCCGAGGCCATGCAGGCGCCGGCGCCGGCGGTGGCGCACGCCATCTTCTGCTGCGTGCAGGAAGCCCTCAGCAATGCCGTGCGCCACGCGCACGCAGCCAACCTGGTGATCGAGATCGTCCAGCGTGACGGACAGCTGCATGCGGCGATTGAAGACGATGGCGCCGGCCGCGGCACGGCGCAGGAAGGCAACGGCTTGCGCGGCATGCGCGAGCGCCTGGCCTTGCTGGGCGGTGTCCTGCATGCTGCCGACTTGCCGCAGCGCGGTTTCGGCCTGCGCATTACCTTGCCCAATACAGGAGTGCAGCCATGATCCGCGTCGTGCTGGTGGATGACCAGATGCTGGTGCGCAGCGGCATTCGAGGACTGCTCGACATGACACCCGACATCCGCGTGGTGGCGGAGGCGGCGGATGGCGCGCAAGCGGCCGCACTGCTGGCGCGCACCGAAGCCGACGTGCTGCTGCTGGACGTGCGCATGCCGCATTGTTCCGGCCTTGAGCTGCTGCGTGGCGGCCAGGCGCTGCCGCCAGCCATCCTGCTCACCACCTTCGATGACGAAGAGGTGCTGTTCGAAGGCATGCGCGCGGGCGCGCGCGGTTTCCTGCTGAAAGACATATCGCTGGAGCGCCTGGCGGACGGTATCCGCAGCGTAGCGCAGGGTGGCACGCTGTTCCGGCCCGCGCTGACCGAGCGCACGCGCGCAGCCTTCGAGAGCGCACGCGGCGTGCACGATGCCGGCGGCACGCTCAGCGAGCGCGAAATCGAGGTGCTGGCGCTGGTGGCAGCAGGCATGAGCAATGCGGAAATCGCGGCCGCACTTGTCCTGAGCGAGGGCACGGTGAAGAACCATGTGTCGAGCATCCTGGCCAAGCTGGGCGTGCGCGACCGTGTGCGTGCGGTGCTGCATGGCCTGGAAATGGGATTGATCTGATGCGCGCCGCCGTCCTTCTCTTGCTGGCGGTGTCCTGCCAGGCGGCCGCCCAGTCGCCCGTTACCCTGATGCCGGAGGGCAGCAGCGAAGGCAGCGCCGGCCTGGTGTACGGCGAGGCGTGGGCCCGGCGCGGCAGCAATGCGCGCAAGGCGTTCGTCATTCCCTGGTTCTCCATGCAGTGGAGTAACGGCGCCTTTGTGGAAGGATTGTCGGCCGGATGGAAGCTGTCGGAAGAGGTGCATTTCCAGTACGGGCCCGTGATCGGCCTGAGTACCCCGGCGCAGGGCGCTGGCGGATCACAGCTGACACCTGGCGGTTTTGTGCTGTGGCGGGTGCTGCATAACGTTGAAGTGGCGGCGCAGGCTGGCGTCGGCGCCCGGGATGGCAGGGTGAAGGCCGACCTGGCGCTCAACTGGGCCTATTCGATCGATGCCGACCACAGCCTGGTGCTGCAGGCAGCCGCCGGAAATGACGAGGGATGGAACCATCGCCTCGGTGCGCGCTGGTCTTGGCGGCTGGGGCGCCGCCATACCCTGATGAGCTCAGTCACGGGCATCCGCCTGGCGGGCAGCAGCGCCCATGCGCCCGGCATCGAGCGGCGCAGTAGCGTCGCCGTGAGCGCTGCGCTGCTGTACCGCTTTTAGAAGCTGTATTTCAGTCCGGCGGAATAAGCGCCGCGCCCGAAGTGCCGGTTCTTGTTGCCGATTTCAACGCGGCCGAAATGCTCGGCCTCCACGGTCAACGTCAGTGTATCGCTCAGTTTGTAACCCAGGCCCACGCCCAGCAGCGGCGCAAAGCCGCGCTTGCTGTCGGCGGTACCGGCCAGGCCGTCGATGCGGTAACGCTGCGCCGCTATGCCGGCACGGCCGAACAATTCAAAGGAATCGCCAAGGTGCCAGGTGCCGCGCGCGGCGAGGTACAGGATGTCGGTTGAAATGCCTGCCTTGACGCCGGTCGCGGCAAAGCGGTCCTTGCCGAAGCGCGCATAGCCTGCCTCCAGCGCGAAGCTGTCGCTGAGGTTAATGCCGCCGTACAGCTTGAAGCGCAGCGGGTCGTTGCTGCCCTTGATGCGGCCGGCCTGGGTATCGAGGTGGCTGTCGCCCGGGGCGATGACGGCAACACCGGCGAAGTAGTCTTGTGCACTCGCACTGCCAGCGCAGCACAAGGCAATGATGGAGATGAGGCGTTTCATTGAATCCCTTTCAGTGATGGCACGGTTGGTGTGCCGTGCCGTCACTGTAGGGAAGGCAGGGCGCACGCGCACCTGCCGAAAGTCATGCCGCCTTACCTGGCGCCGGCGATCCAGGCGTCGACTTTGGATTCCAGCAGCGCGAGCGGCACGGTGCCGTCGCCCAGTACAATGGCGTGGAACTTGGCCAGCGTGAACCTGCTGCCCAGGGCTTTCTCGGCCTTGGCGCGCAGCTCCTGGATCTTCAGGGCGCCGGTCTTGTAGGCCAGGGCCTGCGCCGGCCACACCATGTAGCGTTCGGTCTGGTTGCGCGCCACGCTTTCATCGCCCAGGGTTTCGGTCATGTACCTGATCGACTGCTCGCGGCTCCAGCCCTTGGCGTGCATGCCGGTGTCGACCACCAGGCGCACCGCGCGCAGCATTTCGTCGTTCAGGTGGCCGAAGTACTGCGCCGGATCTTCGTACAGGCCCATTTCCTTGCCCAGGGTTTCGGCATACAGCGCCCAGCCTTCAGTGAAGGCGGTATTGCCGCCGAACTTGCGGAACTTCGGCATGTCCAGTTCCTGCATCAGGGCGATGTGGAAGTGGTGGCCCGGTTTGCCTTCGTGCAGGAACAGGGTGTTCATGCCGGTACTGCCGTATTTGGCCGGGTCGGTCACCACCGACCAGAACACGCCCGGACGCGAGCCATCCAGCGCCGGCGCGGTGTAGTGGTCGGAGGCGGTGTCGCGGCTCAGCTCAGGTTCCAGGCGCAGGTCGAGCTTGGCCTTCGGGATCAGGGTGAACATGGAGGGCAGCTTGGTGTCCAGCAGGTCGTTGAGCTTGTGGTACACGGCCTGCACTTCGTCTTCCGTCTTGAACGGGAAGAATTTCGGCTGCTGCGAGATCCAGGTCGGCAGGCCGGCGGCCGCGCCGGTGTAGCCCAGCTTCGGGCCCAGCTTGGCGTATTCGGCCTGAATGCGTGCCACTTCGCGCAGGCCGGTCTGGTGGATTTCTTCCGCCGACTTGCTGGTGGTGGTGGAATCGGCGATACGCACCTTGTACCACGCTGCGCCATTCGGCAAGGCGCTCCAGCCGGTGCTGGTGCGGCAGGCCGGGATGTA
Organism: Duganella sp. Root198D2; assembly: GCF_001428585.1. NCBI lineage: Bacteria > Pseudomonadati > Pseudomonadota > Betaproteobacteria > Burkholderiales > Oxalobacteraceae > Duganella > Duganella sp. Root198D2. The sequence continues at coordinate 24,833 of NZ_LMIC01000014.1, forward strand.
TTCCTTCTCGACGAAGGCGGACAGCTTGCCCAGGGCAGGATTGAGCTTGTCGGCCACAGTGGCGCGGTAGGCGGCGGCCAGGCGCTGCTTGTCGGCATCGCTGAAGCCGGCAGGGAACCTGGTCACCGGCGTGAAGTAGATGTTCTTTTCAGGCGTTTCGCTGACCAGCTTCTGGAACTGCGGCAGCGCGGCAAGCATGATGGCTTTCGGCTGGGTGATGCCCTTGGCCATGCCTTCCTTCATATTGGCGATGGCCTGGTCGATCCAGCCTGGCAGCTGGTTCAGGCGGCTCAGGTATGCCTCGTATTCCTTGACCGTGGTCAGTGGCTGCGAAGCGTCGCCGCCGGAGAAGTTGGCCAGGGTGACCGGCATGCTGCTCATATGCTCGATCGGCAGCAGGTGCTCCGGGAACGGCTCGTAGGCCAGGTAGGTCTTCAGCTCGAAGGCCATCACGTCGTAGCTGATACGGTCGCCGCGATCGAGCTGGGCGCGCGGGATCGCCTGCAGGCGCTTGGTGAAGTTGCGGTACAGGTCGAACTGCCTGGCGCGCGAGGCTGGCCAGATGGCGGTGCCGATCTGGTCGTCGAAGCGGTTGTCGCCGTTCTGCGTCGCGCCTACCGGATCGAACTTGGCGATGGCATCGTAATACTCGTCGGCCAGCGCCCAGAACTGCTTCTTGGCCGCCTCATTGCTCCTGGCCGGAGCTTTCTCTACCGCCGCCGGCTTGGCTGCGGCAGCATTGGCGTGGACAGGGGCATAAGCCAGCAAAACGGCCGCCGCCAGCGCGCCGAGGGTAATACGATGTTTCATTTGTCTTGATCCGGGTAAATGAAGGAGCGACAAGCATAGCCCAGCGAGGCCGCTGCTACAATGTTGCAAGATCGCTCAACAAGAGGGAGGAAGCAGCATGTCGTATCCGCACATCGTTCGGAAGGCCGCCGCGCAGGAAGCGGAAGGCAGCTTTTCGCATCCCTGGAATCCGAACTCGGAAATCAGCGGTTCGCAGCTGTCGCGCATGGCGGGCTTGAAGCGCACGGGCGTCAGCATCGGCCGCCTCAAACCGGGCAAGGAGTCGTTCGCCTACCATCTGCACCATAACGAAGAAGAGTGGGTGTATATCCTTTCGGGGCGCGGCGTCGCACATATCGACGGCGAGGATTACCAACTGGAGCCGGGCGACTTCGTCGGCTTTCCCACGCCATCCAGGGCGCACCAGATGATCAACCGCGGCAGCGAGGACCTGGTCTACCTGATGGGCGGCGAAAACCTGGCAAGCGAAGTGGCGGACTTCCCGCTGCTCGATCGCCGCATGGTGCGCACCGGCGACAAGATCAAGGTCTACAAACTCTCGGAAGGCAAAGACTTCGGGCCGCTATGACAAAATACCTGGCGATGATGATCGCAGCGGCGGCGATGGCCGGATGCGCAACGCAAACCGTGCCGCGCGGCTGCAGTGCGGAAAAATTCGAGGACTTCCTGCCGCGCTACATGAGCGACCGCCAGTTCGCGGGCGAGCGCACAGTGTTTCCCCTCGAATCGCTGGACAGAGCGGACGAAAGGAAATCGCTGGTAACGCGCGAACAGTTTGCGGCGTCAACCCTGCTGGGAGACATGATCAAGGCCGATCACCTGTCGATCAGGCAGCAGGCCAATGCGGGCGGCATGGAGCTGAACCTGTTGCGGCCGGATTCCGATTCGTTGACCTATTTCTACCGCTTCCGCCAGCAGGAAGGCTGCTGGTACCTGTGGCAATTCGAAGATTCATCACTGTGAACATATGCTGAGCAAGCGCGGAATGTTTTATATGTTGTTGGCGGGCGCCCTGGTCGGCGGCATGTGGTATTCGACGCGGCTGCTGCCGTCGCTGACCAAGGGCGTGCAAACCATGCGCAAGGGCTGCGGTCCGAAAGCGCCCGAATCGTTCGACGCCTTCCTGCCGCGCTACCAGTCCGACCGCATGTTTGCCAATGCGCGTACTACCGATCCGCTGGAGAAGGTACTCAATGGCGCCGAAGGCCCGGCCACGACCATGGTGCCGCGCACCGAGTACCGCAGCCAGGAGCTGCTGGGCGATATCGTGAAGAAGCACGGCATGGCCGTGCGCCGCGAGGCAGGAAAGGCGGAGGTGGACGCCGGCCCGCTTACCTACCGCTTCCGCCTGCAGGGCGGCTGCTGGGAGTTGTGGCAGGCCGAGTCCTGATCCTTACGCAGCGTCCAGCGACTCCGCACCGGTCATCAGCGATTCCACTGCGCGCTCGAACAGCGGCGAATACTCCACCGGCCGCAGGCTGCCATCGCGCATCGCCGCCAGCAGCGCGGCACGCGAGTACACCACTGGCGTGGAATGGTCTGCAGCCGTGAACAGGAAGCCGGCATTGCGCGCTGCGACTGCCCCCAGGCGCAGCGGCACGTAGCTGCCTTCGGACAGCAGTTCAAAGCCGTTGCCGGCCTGCGCCCATTGCAGCCATCCCTCTTCGTAGCTGGACACCGGAGCCAATGCCGGGTCGGGCTGCACCGTGGCCAACACGCCGTGCAGTGCAAACTCGGCGCTGAACTGGGCCTGTGCCGGCAAGGCATCGGCATGGGTGGCGGCCACCAGTGCCGGCTGGCCGGGATCGATGGCAGCGAAACGCTCGCGCAGTCCCGCTACATTCATGCGTGGCGCGGTGGGCATCGGCATATTATTGGACAGCACGTCCATGTGCAGCGATACCAGCTGGTCCAGCGCCGTCTGCGCCTCTTTTTCGTTCATGCCGATCGTTGCCAGGCCGGCCCGCAGCTCGCGCCCCAACGCCGGCAGCATTTTCATCAGCACTGCACGCTCTTCCGGCAGGATCTTTTCCTGGGCGCTCCACACCAGTTCCGGCAGCAGCTTGCCGTAGTCCGGCTCGCGGCCGTAGGTATGCACCATCACTTGCGCCCAGGTGCCGGTGATGAATTCCATCATGCGGCGGTCGACATTGACCGATTCGAGCTGGCCACGCAGGGCGTCGGCCAGGGCTGCCACGAACGGCGCCACTTTCACCGCGCGTTCGAAAGCCGGCATCGCGCGGTGCACGACCGGATCGCTTTCGCGCAGCAGGGATGCCACGAACCCGTCAAGCTCCAGGCTCGCTTCGGCGAACGCGGACGGGTCGTGCTCATACTGCTGCAGTACCTGGTTGACCAGCCGCTCCACTTCGCCCAGCAACGGCGGCATCAGCGGCGAATCGGCGCCGATGCCGACGGCCGCGCTGCCAATGCGGTCCAGCAGGTGGCGCGCAGGCAGGTGGGATCCTTGCAGCACCGCCAAGTCCTTCAGGGCGGCGCGCAGGAAGGGCGCATGCAGGCGGCACAGTTGCTCGCGTATTGGTTTGGGCAGCTGTTCATCGTTCAGGATGAACTCGAACAGCAGGCCGATCAGTTCCACCACGATGCGTTCCGAACCGTGCGGCAGGTTGGCCATCCGGTCGAGCAGGGCCAGCGGCGGCTGCAGCCCGCTGCCGGCATGTTCGCGCTGGAGTTGGCGCAAGGCGTTATCGAGCTGCACGCGCAAAGTGTTTTGCGGCTGCGGGGCGCTGCGCCGGAGGCCGGACGGATTGAACATGCTGAAGACCAGCTCCTGCAGTTCCGGCTTGGACGCCATGTTTTGCTGGCCCTGCAGGATGCTCGGCGGCGAATCCTGCTGGATTTCCTTTTGCACCGCGCCCAGTCGCGCCACGCGCTGGCGCATGCCAGCGTCGGCGTCGGCCTGCCCGGTTGCCGCGCGCTGCCAGGCCAGGCGATCCTGTTCCAGGCGGTTCAGCGCCGACGGGCGCGCTACCAGGCGCGAGCGAATGCCGCGCGATTCGAACACTTCGCGCAGTCGGGTGTAGAAGTCGCCCAGCTCCGCCGTCATGGCTTGCGACAGGGTGTCGAACAGCAGTTTGCTTTGCGCTTCGTCCGGCACCATGGCGTGCAGCGCGTCGTACAGGGAGCGCGCCAGCAGGTAAGGGCGGAACGGGTTTTCACGCTCGCGCACTTCGCTGTCGCCGTGCATCTGGGCGATGATCAGGTTGAGGTGGCCGAGACTGAGCTCGTCGGCGTCGCGCAGTTTCAGCAGCAGGCGCTCGACTTCGATCTGGCGCGTTACTACTTCGTCATCGATCAGGGTCAGGGTATCGGCGCTGAAGTTATGCAGGCCGGTGCGCAAGTCGGTGTGCATGGTCTTCATGGCGCGCGACAGCAGGCCTGCGTAAGAGCGTTCCATGCGCGCGCGCATGGCTGCCCCCTGCTCGCGCAGGAAGACGCGGCTTGGCCCGGCGAGGCGCTGTTCCGCCGGCGGCGCTGTACGCAGGGCTTCGCCCAATACAACGTCAGCCTGGTCGGTCATCCGTTTGCACAATGTCGCAAAGCCGGTTTGCGCTTCTTCTAGGGCGAGTGCAAGCACCCTTTTCAACGTTTGCATATGCCAGATTCTATCGAAATGTTGCGCCCAACAGTCAACAATTTAACGGTCGAAAGTGTGTCAAAATGCAATTTTGACCGGAGTTTCCCGTAATGCGTATCGCCTTAGTTGCTGCCCTGATGTTAACCGCCTTGTCGTCCCGGGCCGATGTGGGCCTGGTGGGCACCCTGAAAGACAAGGCCCTGTTAGCGGTCAACGGCGGCGCACCACGGACTTTCCCGGTTGGCGCCACGCTACCTGATGGTAGCAGACTGGTTGGCGTAACGTCGGGCGAGGCAACTATTGAAGAAGGCGGCAAGCGTTATACCATCCGCCTGGGCGAGTACGCGGCATCCAAGGCAAATGGTGGCGGCAATTCGATGGTGCTGTCGCCCGATACGAACGGCCACTACTCGGTGGCTGGCGAGATCAATGGCGTGCCGGTGAAAATGATGCTCGATACCGGCGCTACGCTGGTGTCGATTCCTGCCGTCCTGGCCGACAAGATGGGCATCGACTACCGCAACAAGGGCCGCCGCGCCACCACCCAGACTGCGGCCGGCACGGCGCCGGTGTGGATTGTGAAGCTGGACAAGGTAAAGGTTGGCGATTTTGAATTCGCCAACGTGGATGGCTCCATCAACGAAGCCGGCCTGAACGTGATCCTGCTCGGGAATTCGGTCCTCAAGCGGCTTGATATGAAGACGGAGTCGGGGACCCTGACGCTGACAAAGCGTTTTTAGCATACAGCGCAGCCACCACGTCCGATTGGGTCACGATGCCGGCAAAACGTTCTTCGTGATCGAGCACCGGAATGTGGTGGAAGCCTGAGTCGGCCATCAGCGGCACCAGTTCAGTGATCGGCGTATCGATGCTGGCCGTGCGCGGGTGCCTCACCATGATCTGGCCGACCACTTCCGGCTTTTCCGAATGCGTGGTGCCGGACGGGCGCAGGAAGTCCAGCAGCTGGCGGCGCATGCCGTGGTAATCATCCAGTCCGCCATGCTTCATGAAATCGCTGGTGGTGACGATGCCGATCACGCGCCGCACGCGGTTCAATACCGGCACCGCCGCAATGCGGTGCTGGCGCATTTCGCGCCAGGCATCGGCCAGCGGCGTTGCGAATTCCGCTGTCACCACGTCCTTCGACATGATGTCGCCGCAGGTGATGATGCCGAAGCGGCGCTGGTAGGCGCGCATCTCGGTTTTCAGGAACAGCTCTTCCAGGTCGTCGCGGCTGATGTCCAGTTCCTGGTTGTACTGGCGCAGCACCGCGTCCAGGTCTTCCGGCTGGAAACCGAAGCGCACCGTCGGCACTTCATCCTTGGTCGCATGCGGGTTGGGGTGCGCCAGTTGCTGGCTGTGCGGATAGCGGCGCCCGGTCAGGTTGTTATAGGCGATGGCCGCGAGCACGATCAGCACGCAGTCCAGCAACACCGGACCCAAAGGCAGGCGGTAGCCCATGGCATGCACGGCCGGGCCGCCGATCACCATCATCAGTGCCGTGGCGCCGCCGGGCGGATGCAGGCAGCGCAGCGCGAACATGGCGGCGATCGCCAGCGGCGTTGCCAGGGCGGCGGCCGTCGGTCCCGGGCCGAAGAACTGCACGCAAACCACGCCCATCAAGCCGGACACCACATTGCCGCCGATGACCGCCCAAGGCTGGGCCATCGGGCTGGCTGGCAGGCAGAACAACAGCACGGAAGAAGCGCCTATTGGCGCTACCATCCACATGGCGTTCTCGCCCAGCAGGAAGTGGGCGACGAAGCTGGTTATCAAAAGGCCAAGCAAGGCACCGAAGCTGGCGCGCAAACGCTGGCGCTGGCTGGTATTGCTGCGGGCGGGAAGCAGTGAGAGAAGCACGGATTTCAGCATCCGGCCATTATCCCACGGTTGGCAGCTACTCTCAGCTACCGGCCCCGTGCGACACCAGGTCAAGCGGCAGGCTGGTGGTGTACTTGATCTGCTCCATCGAGAAGGCTGACGAAACGCCGGTCAACTGCGCGGCCTTGATCAGCTTCTTGTAAAAACGGTCATACCCTTCGATATCGGTGGTCACCACCTTCAGCAGGTAGTCGATATCGCCGCTCATGCGGTGGAATTCCTGCACTTCCGGCAGCGCCACCACGGCGGCAGCGAACCTGGCGAGCCACTTTTCATCGTGCTGGCTGGTGCGCACGCTGACGAATACCGTCACCGGCAAGCCCGCCTTGCGGCGGTTGACGATCGCCACGCGGCGGTCGAAATATCCATCCTCTTCCAGCCGCTTCAAACGCTTCCAGCAGGGCGTGGTCGAAAGGCCAACCTTTTCCGCCAGCTCAGCCACGGACAGCGTGCCGTCAACCTGCAGCGCGCCCAGGATCGCGTAATCGTAGCGGTCGAGATCATTCATTTTTGTTTATATCGATATTTGGAATGCTTATTCTACATTAAGGCCTGTTTGAGGTAATTTTGGAATGCCTGATTCACCGCCAGTTCGTAAACTATTGAGTATGAGCAAAGAAATCTACCTCGACGGGAATGCCACCACTTGCGTGCTGCCGGCCGCCATCGACGCAGCGGTGCAAGCCATGCGCGATTGTTTCGGCAATCCCAGCAGCACCCACGCCACCGGCCTGAAGGCCAAGGCCATGATGGACGCCGTGCGCCAGCGCGCCAAGCGCTTGCTGGGCGTGGGCAGCGGCCGCATCATGTTTAATAGCGGCGCCACGGAAGGTATCCAGACCGCCGTGCTGTCGGCACTGTGCGCGCTGCGCGAACGCCGCGAAAACGGTGAAGCTATCGGCAGCCTGCTGGTCTACGGCGCCACCGAACACAAGGCCGTTCCGGAAGCGCTGGCGCACTGGAACCGCTTGCTGGGCCTCGGCCTGGAACTGAAGAAACTGCCGGTCGATGGCGATGGCCGCCATGACCTGGCCGCGCTGCGCGCATTGGCGCCGCAAGCGGCCTTTGTCTGCACCATGGCGGCCAATAATGAAACCGGCGTGGTGTCCGACCTGGTGGGCATCGGCGCGACGCTGGTAGGCAGCAAGGCGCTGTGGATGGTCGATTGCGTACAGGGCCTGGGCAAGCTGCCGCTGGACCTCGGCAACTCCCGCATCGATTACGCACCGTTCTCCGGCCACAAGCTGTACGCGCCAAAAGGCATCGGCATGCTGTACCTGCGCGAAGGCGCCCCATACACCCCGCTGGTGATGGGCGGCGGCCAGGAAGCGGGCCTGCGCTCCGGCACTGAAAACATGGCTGGGATTGCAGCGCTGGGCGCCGTGCTGGCTGCGCTGGAAGAAGGCGGCACCTTCCGCTCGCCGGCGGAGCTGTACGGTTTCCGCGAAAAGCTGGCCGCCAGCCTGCGCGCTGCATTCCCCGGCATCGTGTTCAATGCGCCGTTCGAGAAGGCGTTGCCAACCACCCTTAATTTCTCGGTGCCCGGCCGATCGAGTAAAGAGTTGCTGGACGTGTTTGATGCGGCGAATGTGCGCGTCAGCGCGGGCAGCGCCTGTTCCGCCGCCAAGGCAGCGCCAAGCTATGTGCTTGATGCCATGGGCTTGCCGGTATGGCGCAGCAGCAGCGCAGTACGTATGTCTTTCGGGCCGCTGGCCAGCGAAGAAATCATCAACGAAGCCTGCGCGCGCATCGAGCGATGCGGCCAAGCCTTGCGCGCCGCCGGCAACCTGCCGGAAGGGGTGCTGCAACTGAGCCTGGCTGGCAACCACACCTGGCTCCTGCTGGACGCAGCATCGCGCCAATGCATCGTGGTCGACCATCAAGCCGAACTGGCCGAACGCATCGACAGCCTGTTGCGCAGCCACGGCTACCAGGTCGCGGCCCGCGTGAGCACGCGCGACACCGCAACCGCGCATGACAGCATGGCGTTTGGCGCGCACACGCTGCGCCGCATGACGCTGGACGCGAACCAGCAGGCCTTCCTGCTGTGCAGCGGCGATAAAGTCGATTACGCCTTTACCGGCATGGCACCGTTGGCTGCGCTGGCCGGCAGGATTCCGGACGACGCGCTGCTATGCGCCGGTCGCGAAGAACTGAACGCCTGCTGCACCAGCTTGCGCGCGGAGGAGCAGGGCAGCATGGCAAACGCAGACCTGAACCTGGACAGCATCGCGCTGGCGCGCCTGCTGGAAGCGTATCCGCAAGCGGTGCTGGTGGATGTGCGGGAAGTCTATGAACAAGCCGCCTGCATCCCAGGCGGCCGCGCCGCGCAAAGCGTCCCACTGAGCCGGCTGGCTGCATTCGTGCCGCACTGGCTGGATGCCGCAGAACAGCCGCCGCTGGTTTTCTTCTGTCGCAGCGGTAACCGTAGCGCCAAAGCCGCGCAATGCCTGCGCCGCCTCGGCTATCGCAATGCTTATAGCCTGGGCGGAGGGATTGCCCTGGCATCGCCAGCGCTGGCGCTGGCCGCATGATTTTGTGAGGTTGTATCCTGCTTGCGGCGGCCGTTGGCCGCCGTTTTTTTTAGCGCCTACTTGGCAAAAAAATGGCGCAGGACCAGCACCGCAATCCCGGCCAGCAGCAAGATCCGTGCGAAGCCCTTTTCCCCATCCGAAGTGTCGTTGTCACCGGCTTTAACCAAAGTCGAAGGCGATTCCGGCAAATAACGAATATCGATTGACCAAGGAATTTCCCGCGCGCGCAGTTGCCGGGCCAGGCTTTCGGGGATGGATACCGTGTCACGGACTTGCTGTCCATTCTCCATCGTGAACTGGATGTGGGCTACGTGCTCCTTCTCGGAGCCGCCATTCTTCCGCTTTTTCCATTCGAGTTCGGTGATCTCAGCCGCTGCGGCTACGCCGTGGTCGCGCAGCTTCGAAAATTCCACGCCATGTTTGTGGCCTGTGAACATGAATAATACGGCGAATGTGATCAGGATCCAGGGGAATACGGCACTGCGAAAAACACTAAACATAAGGAGGTTTGGTACATGTATTTGTTAAATAATTAAACAATGTTACCATAAGATAATTTCCCGACCGCTGGCCGGGCCCATCCTGTGCGGTGCTTTATTCGTTGGGGTTTTAATGCCTGGCTGAGTTGAGGCCTTTGACGAAGGATGGAATTCAATACTGGGCGTTTGGTGAGCCGATCGAACAAAGGGAAATGTGGATGAGATGCGACTACGCGCGTTCTTCTCTATCACTGAGTAAACGAATTCGTTCAGACACTACCTTGTGCTTTCAGCGCAGCGAGCTGGCTCAAACGAGATCGGGTAGGGGAAAAGTCGTTGTAACGTGCGTTGACTCAACCCACCAGGCGAATAAGACGCTACGGCCCTATCGTTCGCGGTAATGCGCGATGCGTAGCGCGGCCATAAGTCTGTGCCATAAGTCTGTGCCAGGTCTGTCATTCGGACACGCGAACCGGTCTTTTGATAAAACTCAAGACGGAAAACCGGCTGGTTTTGCGTCTTGAGTTTTATCAAGCGTGAGCGCTATTTGTCCGAATGACAGACCTGGCACCGACTTTGTTGGCACCGACTTTGCAATCGGTCGCCGTCCTCTTTATAGCTTCATCTCCAGCATCGCGCGGAACAAGACGCTGGTTGGGGTGATGGTGGTGTCGCTCCGCCGTCCGGTGGCCTCGACGAAGGACGACTGCGACAGGTTGTCCTGGTGCAGCATGTTCGATGCCGACAGGCGCAGTTGCGTCTTGGGAGTGAACTTCCACAAGCCATATACGTCCAGTGCCCGCTTCGGCACCGAGTAGGCGTACTGCCTGTCGGAGATGCGCACCTCGCCGCCACCCTGGTAGCTGTAGGAGCCGCCCAGTGTCAGCGGAAGCTTGTCCAGCTTCCAGTCCGCACCCACGGTGCCGCTGATTGGAACCTGCTGGTCCAGGCGGTTGTTGGGGCCCGGTACGGTGTCCAGCTTCGACCAGCTGCGCGTCAGGTTGGCGCGCATTTCCACGCCTGGCGCGTCCTTCATGATCGCGCGCAATGGCAGCTTGGCTTCCAGTTCGATGCCGTAGGTGTCGGCGGTGCCGGCGTTGACAGGACGCGAGACCCACACGCCATCGATCAGGTCCACGCGGCGGCGTGTGATGTCTTCGATGCGGCGGGCATAGGTGCTGGCCGACAGCAGGCCGCCGCCTTCGCCCAGATAGTGCTCGAACGCGAGGTCCAGGCCCCAGGCCAGTTCCGGCTTCAGGTTCGGGTTGCCCATGGAGTCTGGCGAAGTCGAGCTGTTGTTGTTGGAGGTGAAGCGGCGCGGGATCAGGTCGCCCACGCCGGGCGCCTTGTAGGTGCGGGTCAGGCCGAAACGCACCTGGTCCTTCTTCTTTTCGCCCAGCTTGTACAGGGTCTGGAACAGCGGGCTCAATACGCTGGAGTTGTTGTCGATGCTGCCGTAGTCAGTGCCGGTGCTCTTGATGTTGACGCCTTCCCAGCGCAGGCCGAAATAGACGGACCAGCGGTCGGTCACATTCCATTCATCCTGCGCGTAGGCGGCGAGGCGCGTGACGTCGGCGGAATAAACTTCGTCGAGGTTCTGTGGGGCGATGCCGGGCGGTGCACGCAGGTATTGTTCGCGCTGGATGCGGTCTTCATCGCGCTTGCTGTAGCCGATGTCCCAGCCGGTCGCCAGCGCATGGCCGGGGACCAGCGGGCTGGAATATTTGCCGGTGCTGCTGAAGCCTTTGTCGGTCGATTCCGATGTGACGGTGCGGGTGCGTTCGAGCAGTGCGCCGCTTTGCAGGTTCGGTGCCTGCACGTTGCGGTGGTTGTAATTGAGGCCTGCTTTCATATCCAGCTTGGCGCCGTCGGCCAGCGGACGCGCCCAGCTCAGGTCCGTGCGGAACAATTCCATGTCGGCCTTGATGGCCTGGTCCAGGGCGCTGAACATTGGCTCGTCGCCGTACGCGGTGGTGGTGCGCTCGGAGTTTTGGGCGCGGAAGCGGTTGACCGCAATGAAGCTCTGCGAGGTGATCACGTCGCCCGGCTTGATCGCGTAGTTCACTCGCGGCGCGAGGTTGAGGTTGCGGAATGAGCCTTTGCTGGTGGCTTCGGCACGGCGCAGCAGGGGCGCGCTGCCGGTGGCTTCGGTGATGGTGTGGCTTGGGCGATCAAAATCGCCGTGCAGGAAGCCGCCGCCGATGGAGTACGACCAAGGGCCTTTGCGGTCCGACATCTGCAGGTTGACGCTGGCGCCGGGTTGGCCGTTGTCCGCTTGCAGTCCGGCCTTGATTTCGGTCTGCGCCGTGGAGATGGCTTTCTTCAGCACGATGTTGATGCCGCCGGCAATCGCCTGGGTGCTGAATTCCGCCGTGGCGGCGCGCATGACTTCAATACGTTCGATCATGTCCGGTGTCAGCGAGTCGAGCGAGAAGCCTGGCGGCGCCGGTTCGCCATTCAGCATGATGGAGGTGTAGCCGCTGCCCAGGCCGCGCATGCGGATGTTGCCGCCGCGGCCCTGCACGCCGTCCAGCGTAATGCCCGGCAGGCGCTTGAGCACTTCGCCGATGCTGGTGTCGCCATTTTTCAGGATCTCTTCCTGCGTCACGACGATCTTGGTGGCGGTGTCGTTGCGGCGGATATCCATCGCCGCGCTGCCTTTGATCTCAACCTTGGGCGTGGCTTTGTCGGATGCGGCTTGCTCTTGTGCGTAAGCGCCGTTCAGCGCCTGGACGATGAGCAGGAGGGGGAGGGCGATTTTCTTCATGCAAATGGCGGTGGCTTTTGGGAAACATGACAGGATACACTGCCAACCGTTAACCCGGCAGTTATTCAATTTTCAGGCCGCCGGCTTAGCAAAAAAAAACGTGCTCTTGCCGAGGTGAAATTCTCGCTGATCTTTAACGGACCCATATGTACGCTAGCGAACAGTCGTAAGTCGTGCGCCCGCCTAACATGCCTTGGACCATACTGCCCGTCTGCGCGGCAGTTCTAAGAATAAGTGTGAGGCCCACCCTTGAAAGAGCATCCTTTTTTATGGCCGGCCGCAAGTGCCGGGTTCAAGGAATCAGAATCGGGGTCCCTTGAAAAAGGGACCGGTGAGGAAGACGATTTGCCCCTGCGCGGTGAGCTGTTCAGCGCGCAGCAAATGGAACAGCATGGCCGTGCACTGGCTGCAAGCCATGAACTCAGCAAGCGCGGTGGCGGGGACCGCCTGCTTGCGCGGCTCAGTGAAAACGAAGCGCTGATCGGTTCAACCTGCGAAGGCCTGACCGAAGCGGTCAAGGAAGGCCGGCAGATCACGCCCGCTTCCGAATGGCTGCTGGATAACTTCTACCTGATCGAAGACCAGATCCGCACCGCGCGGCGCCACCTGCCGAAAGACTACAGCAAGGAATTGCCGCGCCTGGCCAAAGGCGCGCCGCAGGGCACGCCGCGCGTCTACCAGATCGCGCTGGAGATCATTGCCCATGGCGACGGCCGCGTTGATCCGGAGAGCCTGAGCCGTTTCGTGGAAGCCTACCAGGAAGTGGCGACGCTGAAACTGGGCGAGCTGTGGGCGATCCCGATCATGCTGCGCCTGGCGTTGATCGAGAACCTGCGCCGGGTGGCTGCGCGCGTGGCGGAAAACCGCTTCCAGCGCGACCTGGCCAATAGCTGGGCCGACCAGATGGTGGAGATCGCCGACAAGAATCCGAGCGGCTTGATCCTGCTGGTGGCCGACATGGCGCGCTCCGAGCCGCCGATCACCAGCGGCTTCGTGGCCGAACTGGCGCGCCGCTTGCAAGGGCAAAGCCCGGTGCTGACCCTGGCGCTGAACTGGATCACCTACCGCCTGGCGGAAACCGGCCAGACCATCGAGCAGCAGATCCAGGCCGAAATCCATATGCAGGCTGCGGAGCAGGTGTCGATTGCCAACAGCATCGGCAGCCTGCGCTTCCTCAGCACCATGGACTGGCAGGAGTTTGTCGAGACCATGAGCGTGGTCGAGCAGACCTTGCGCCAGGATCCTGCCGGTACTTATCCGGACATGGACTTTTCCACGCGCGACCAGTACCGCCACAGCGTGGAACGCATGGCGCGCTATTCGCAGGCAACGGAGGCGGAGGTGGCGCAGCAGGCGCTCGAGCTGGCGCGCACGCGGGCCGGCGACCTTGACACACGCCTGCATCACGTAGGCTATTACCTGGTGGGCGAAGGCATGCTGCTGATGGAGCGCCAGGTCGGCGTGCGCCTGCCGCCCCTGCGCTCGCTGAAGCGCACCATGCGCACCTCGCCGCTGTTGTCCTATCTCGGCGCGATCGGCGCACTGTCCGTGATCGCCACTGCGCTGATGCTGGAACGCGCCTGGCGCGATGGCGTGCAGCCGTGGGCGCTGGTGGTACTGGGCATCCTTGGCCTGATGGGCAGCAGCCAGCTGGCACTGGCCCTGGTCAACTGGGTCGCCACGCTGTTTGTCGAGCCGCGGCCATTGCCGCGCATGGACTTCCAGAACGGCGTGCCGCCGGATGCGCGCACCGTGGTGGTGGTGCCAACCTTGCTGTTCAGCCGTGAAAACGTCGATGAACTTTGCGAGCAGCTTGAAGTGCGCTTCCTTGCCAACCGCGACCCCAACCTGCGTTTTTGCCTGCTGACCGACTTCGCCGATGCGCAGGAAGAGACGCTGCCGACCGATGCAGCTTTGACCGAGCGTGCGGCCGCCAATATCGCGCGCCTGAACCTGAAATATACGGAGCAGGGCGGGCCGGCGCCTTTCCTGCTGCTGCATCGCGCGCGCCGCTGGAACGCGGCGCAGCGGGCCTGGATGGGCGAGGAGCGCAAGCGCGGCAAGCTGTCCGACCTGAACCGCTTCATGCGCGGCGGGGCGCAGGATGCCTTCTCGCTGATCGTTGGCGATATCGACGACCTGCCTGCCTTTAAGTATGTGATCACGCTGGATAGCGACACCCAGTTGCCGCGCGATGCGGCACGCCAGTTTGTCGCTACCATGCGCCATCCGCTCAACCTGCCGCGTATCGACCAGCGCCTGCGGCGCGTGGTGGCCGGCTATGGCATCCTGCAGCCGCGGGTGGCAGTCAGCTTGCCGAGCGAAGACGCGTCGCGCTATGAAAAGCTGTGCGGCGGCGAGCCTGGCATCGATCCCTATACCCGTACCGTCAGCGACGTATACCAGGACGTGTTTGCCGAAGGCTCTTTCATCGGCAAGGGTATCTACGATGTCGACGTGTTCGAGGAAGTACTGGGCCGGCGCTTGCCGCATAACCGCATCCTGAGCCACGACTTGCTGGAAGGCTGCTACCTGCGCGCCGGCCTGCTGAGCGATGCGCAGCTCTATGAACATTACCCGGCGCGCTATCGCGATGACGTGAGCCGGCGCCAGCGCTGGATGCGTGGCGACTGGCAATTGCTGCCATGGCTGATGCGGCGCGTGCCGCTGGCCGGCGGCAAGCACGAAAGCAATCCGCTGTCCGCCCTGTCGCGCTGGAAGCTGTTCGACAACCTGCGCCGCAGCCTGGTGGCGCCGGTCCTGACATTGTCGCTGCTGATGGCTTTTGCCGCCCTGCCGCATCCATGGTTCTGGGCCTTGGCCGTGCTGGCGATTATCTTCCTGCCGCCGCTGGTGAGCGCCGTCTACGATTTGCTGCACAAGCCGGACGACACGCTGTGGAGCCAGCATGCGCCGGCATCGCTGCGCCGCAGCGGCTTGCAGTTCGCGCACGCACTGCTGACGCTGGTGTTCCTGCCGTATGAAGCCTACATCAGCCTGGATGCCATCGTGCGCACCGGCTGGCGCCTGCTGGTATCGCGGCGCCGTTTGCTGGAATGGCGTGCGTCCGGGCTGTCGCGCTCGGGCACCAGCCTGGCCAGCAACTGGCGCACCATGTGGATTGCGCCGCTGCTGGCCCTGGGTGCCGGGGCTGGCCTGGCGGTACTGCGCCCGCAGGCGTTTCAGGCGGCGCTGATTTTCGTCGCTGCCTGGTTCGCATCGCCGCTGGTGGCCTGGTGGATCAGCCTTCCCATTGCACGCGTGCAGCGGGCCTTGAAGGAAGACCAGAACCAGTTCCTGCACAAGCTGTCGCGCAAGACCTGGCTGTGGTTTGAGACCTTTGTCGGCCCGGAAGACAACTGGCTGCCGCCCGATAATATGCAGGAGCATCCGACCCAGGTGGTGGCGCACCGTACCTCGCCCACCAATATGGGGATGGCGCTGCTGGCCAACCTGACCGCTTACGATTTCGGCTACATTAGCGGCGCCCAGCTGGCGGCACGCACGGCCAGCACCCTGGACAGCATGGCGCAGCTGGAGCGGCACCAGGGCCACTTCTACAACTGGTACGACACCCAGTCGATGAAGCCGCTGCACCCGATCTATATTTCCACCGTCGACAGCGGCAACCTGGCAGGCCACCTGCTCACGCTGCAGGCTGGCCTGGTCGGCATTGCCGAACTGCCCATCGTGCACCCGAACCTGGCGCAAGGCCTGGCCACTACCTGTTCCCTGCTGCGCGAAGCCGCTGCTTCGGCCGGCAGTGTGGCGGCCGATGCGCTGGCCGCGCTGGAGGCAGCCGTTGCTGCGCCGCCGGCGGCCTATCCGCCAAGCCTGCGGCAGGCGCGCAGCTGGCTGGTGCGCGCTTGCGAAGGCGCCGAACAATTCCTGCGCCAGGCGTCGGTGCCGCTCGACCCGCAGGTAGCCGCATGGGCTGGCGCCCTGCATTCGCAATGCCGCAGCATGCTGGAAGAGCTGGATGGCTTCGCGCCCTGGATCACGGCGCAAACCGAGGCGCAATACGACACCACGCTCGATCGCGTGCCGACCCTGCGTGAACTGGCCAGCTGGCCTTTGCCCGGCGCCGCGCTGAGCGACCTGGCGCCGGACGAGCGCGAACGCCAGCAGCAGCTGGCAACGCTGGTGGAGCAGGGGGCGGCACGCGCGCGCGAACGGCTCGACATGCTGAACCGCCTGTCGCACCAGGCCAATGAATTCGCCCAGTGCGAGTATGGCTTCCTGTACAACCAGACCACGAAATTGCTGGCTATCGGCTACAACCTGAGCGAGCGGCGACTGGATGCGAGCTGCTACGACTTGCTGGCCTCCGAAGTGCGGCTGGCCAGTTTCGTCGCCATCGCGCAAGGGCAGCTGCCGCAGGAGCACTGGTTCGCCATGGGGCGCCAGCTGTGCATGGTGCATGGCCAGCCGGTACTGCTGTCGTGGAGCGGCTCGATGTTCGAGTACCTGATGCCGCTGCTGGTGATGCCGACCTACCCAAGTACGCTGCTGGAGCAGACATACCAATCGGTGGTGGCGGCGCAAGTGGAATACGCAAAGCAGCGCAACGTGCCGTGGGGGATTTCGGAGTCGGGCTACAACACCACCGACGCGGCGCTGAACTACCAGTACCGCGCATTCGGCGTGCCGGGCATCGGCCTGAAGCGCGGCCTGGCGGAAGATCTGGTGGTAGCGCCCTACGCCACCATGCTTGGCCTGATGGTCGATCCTGATAGCTCCTGCCAGAACCTGCAGAAGATGGCGGCCATGGGCTTCATGGGCCGCTACGGCTTTTACGAGGCGATCGATTACACGGCGGCGCGCCTGCCGCGCGGCCAGCAATACGCCATCATCAAGTCCTTCATGGTGCACCACCAGGGTATGGGCCTCCTGGCGCTGAGCTATGTGCTGAACGATCGCCCGATGCAGCGCCGGTTCGAATCCGACCCGCTGCTGCAATCGACCTTGCTGGTGCTGCAGGAGCGCAGCCCGCGCATCGGCGCCTTCCATTCGGCCAGCGCGGAGCAGGCCTCGGTGCGCAGCACGGTGCCGGACCAGGCTGCGCCGATGCGGATCACAAGCCAGCATACGCCGGCGGTGCCGGAAACCCAGCTCCTGTCGAATGGCCGCTACCATGTGATGGTGAGCAGCGCCGGCGGCAGCTACAGCCGCTGGAACAATCTTGCGGTGACGCGCTGGCGCGAGGACAGCACGCGCGACAACTGGGGCCAGTTCTGCTACGTGCAGGATGTGGAGGACGGTGCGGTTTGGTCCACCACATACCAGCCGACCCAGGCCGAGCCGAAACGGCTGGAAGTGATCTTCTCCGAAGGCCGGGCCGAGTTCCGCCGCAGCGACAACGAGATCGAACTGTACACGGAAATCGTGGTATCGCCGGAAGATGATATCGAGATGCGGCGCACGCGAATTTCCAACCATTCCGACCGGCGCCGCACCATCGAGGTCACCAGCTTCGGCGAAGTGGTGATGGCGCCGGCGCCGGCCGATAACGCGCACCAGGCGTTCAGCAAGCTGTTCGTGCAGACCGAGATCGTGGAAGACGAAAGCGCCATCCTGTGCACGCGCCGTCCGCGCGGCAAGGACGAAAAGACGCCATACCTGCTGCACGTGATGACGGTGCACGATGCGCAGGTGCAGCAGGTGTCGTATGAAACCGACCGCGCGCGCTTCATAGGCCGCGGCAACACGGCGCAGCTGCCGTTGGCGGTGCAGCAGCCGGGGCCGCTGTCCGGCAGCGAGGGTTCGGTGCTCGATCCGGTGGTGGCGATCCGCTACCGCATTGCGCTGGAGCCGGGCCAGGTGTCGGTGGTCGACGTGGTGACCGGCATGACCGATACGCGCGACGCGGCGCAATACCTGATCGACAAGTACCAGGACCGCCACATGGCGGACCGCGTGTTCGAACTGGCATGGACCCATAGCCAGGTGGTGCTGCGGCAGCTGAATGCCAGCGAGGCCGAGGCCCAGTTGTATGCGCGGCTGGCCAACCATGTGATTTATCCAAATGCGGCGCTGCGGGCGGACTCCGGCATCCTGATCCGCAACCAGCGCGGCCAGTCCGGCCTGTGGGCCTATGCGATTTCCGGCGACTTGCCGATCGTGCTGATGGAAATCCGCGATGCCGCCAATATCGAACTGGCGCGGCAGCTGGTGCAGGCGCACGCCTACTGGCGCCTGAAAGGGCTGGTGGTGGACCTGGTGATCTGGTACGAAGACCGTTCCGGCTACCGCCAGGCGCTGCATGACCAGATCATGGGGCTGATTGCGTCGGGCCTGGATGCGCAGGCGATCGACCGGCCGGGCGGCATCTTCGTGCGGCCGACGGAAGGCATCGCACCGGAAGACCGCGTGCTGCTGCAGACCGTGGCACGCGTAGTGCTGAGCGATGAACGCGGCACGCTGGCCGATCAATTGAAGCGCGGCGTGGCGCCCACGCTGCGCATGCCGCCGTTGATGGCGGAAGGGCGCTCCGAGCCGGCGGAGCGTGACGCTGCAGCGGGCGTGACCTTGCCGGACGACCTGATCCTGGTGAACGGCCTGGGCGGCTTTACGCCGGACGGCAAGGAGTATGTCATCGCCACCGGTGCCGGGCAGCGCACGCCGCTGCCATGGTCGAATGTGATCGCCAACGCGCAATTCGGCAGTGTGGTGTCGGAAAGCGGCCAGGCCTATACCTGGCAGGAGAATGCACACGAATTCCGCCTGACGCCATGGCATAACGATCCGGTATCGGATTCGAGCGGCGAGGCGTTCTACCTGCGCGATGAGCAGAGCGGCCGTTTCTGGTCGCCGTCTGCCTTGCCTGCGCCGGGCGCCGGCAGCTACCTGACGCGCCATGGCTTCGGCTATTCCTCGTTCGAATACGCAGAAGCCGGCATCAGCAGCCGCATGACCACCTTCGTGGCGCTGGACGCGCCGGTGCGCTACACGGTGATCCGCGTACGCAATGATTCCGACGCGGTGCGCAAGCTGTCGGTGACGGGCTATGTCGAGTGGGTGCTGGGCGATATGCGCTCCAAGTCGGGCATGCATATCGTGACCGAGATCGATCCGGTGAGCGGCGCGCTGTTTGCGCGCAATGCCTACAACACCGAATTCTCCGGCCGCGTAGCCTTCTTCAATGCCGACGCTTCGGTGCGCACCGTGACGTGCGATCGTACCGAATTCATCGGCCGCAATGGCAGCCTGGCGCGGCCGGCGGCGCTGCGGCGGGTGCGTTTGTCGGGCAAGGCCGGCGCCGGGCTCGATGCCTGCGCAGCGATTCAGGCGCCGTTCGAATTGCAGCCGGGGCAGGAACGCGAGATTGTGTTCGTGCTGGGCATGGGCGGCCGCCGCAACGCCGACGCCACCAATGTGGTGCAGCGCCATGGCGGGCGCGGCGCGGCGCTGCAGGCGCTGGGCGAAGTGCATGAACATTGGGACAAGGTGCTGGGCGCGGTGCAGGTCCAGACGCCCGAGCCGGAACTGGACGTGCTGGCCAACGGCTGGCTGATGTACCAGACCATCGCCTGCCGCATGTGGGCGCGCAGCGGCTACTACCAGAGCGGCGGCGCGTTCGGCTTCCGCGACCAGCTGCAGGATGCGATGGCGATGGTGCACACGCGCCCCGATATCCTGCGCGAGCACCTGGTCCTGTGCGCGGCGCACCAGTTCGTGGAAGGCGATGTGCAGCACTGGTGGCATCCGCCATCCGACCGCGGCGTACGCACGCACTGCTCGGACGACTACCTGTGGCTGCCGCTTGCAGCCTGGCGCTATGTCTCTAGTACCGGCGACCTGTCGGTGCTGGACGAGCAGGCGCATTACCTGGAAGGCCGTCCGGTGCAGCCGGAAGAAGACTCCTATTACGACATGCCGGGCCGCTCGGCCCATGCCGGCGACCTGTACGAACACTGCGTGCGCGCCATCCGGAATGGCCTGCGCTTCGGCGAGCATGGTTTGCCGCTGATCGGTTCCTGCGACTGGAACGATGGCATGGACAAGGTCGGCGAACATGGCAAGGGCGAGAGCGTGTGGCTGGCCTGGTTCCTGATCGAAGTGCTGCAGCGCTTTGCCGAAGTGGCGGAGAAGCGCGATGATGCCTCCTTCGCCAACGAATGCCGCGAGCAGGCCAGACAGCTTGCCGCCAACATCGAAGCCAATGCCTGGGACGGCCAGTGGTACCGCCGCGCCTATTTCGACGACGGCACGCCGCTCGGCTCCGCGCAGAACGAGGAATGCCAGATCGATTCGATTTCGCAAAGCTGGGGCGTGCTGACCGGCGCCGCCGACAAGGCGCGCGTGGAAGGCGCAATGGAGCAGGTGGAAGCACGGCTGGTGCGGCGTGATTTCGGCCTGATCCAGCTGCTTGACCCGCCGTTCGACAAGGCCGACCTGAACCCCGGCTACATCCGCGGCTACGTGCCGGGCGTGCGCGAGAACGGCGGGCAGTACACGCACGCTGCCATCTGGACCGTGATGGCCTTTGCGCGGCTGGGCGACGTGGAACGCGCCTGGGACCTGATGCGGATGATCAACCCGGTACGGCACGGCTCCAGCGCGGAAACCTGCGCACGCTACAAGGTGGAGCCGTATGTGGTGACCGCCGACGTGTATGCCGTCGAACCGCATGTGGGCCGCGGCGGCTGGAGCTGGTACACCGGTTCTTCCGGCTGGATGTACCGCCTGCTGCTGGAATCCCTGCTCGGCCTGACGCGCCAGGCCGACAAGCTGCTATTGGCCCCGCGCCTGCCGGCCGCGTGGCCGGGCTTCACGCTGCACTACCGCTACGGCAGCAGCACCTACATCCTGCGCGTCACCCGCGGCGAAGCGAGCGCCGCGCCAACAGAGATTGCGCTGGTCGACGATGGCACAACCTACGAGATAGATATAAAGGTGTAATTTGAAAGTCGGGGTCAGGTCTGGCAATCGGACATTTTGCTGCGCAAAATGTCCGATTGCCAGACCTGGCCCCGACTTTAGGTGTGCTATCCTCTGCGCGCTTGTAACAACAGAGAGATGCCATGTTCCGACTGTCTATGCCTGCTGCCGCTGTGGTGGCTGCGTTTGCGTTGCCTGCGTGGGCGCAAGATCCGCTGAGCTTTGCGCGCTATGACCAAGTGCGCACCACCGACTTGCACCTGGACCTGAAAGCCGATTTCGCACGCAAGACGCTCGACGGCTATGCGGAACTGTCGCTCAACTGGATCGACAAGTCGGCGCGCACCCTGGTACTCGATACCCGCCAGCTGAAAATCGCACGCGTGCAGGTGCAGCAGCCTGGCGGCAACTGGGCACCGGCTTCGTTCATGCTCGACAAGCAGGACTCGAAGAAGGGCCGCGCCCTGCGCATCGCGCTGCAAACGCAGCCTGAGAAAGTGCGCATCTATTACCGCACCGCGCCGACGGCCAATGCCCTGCAGTGGATGAATCCCGAGCAGACGCTGTCGGGCAAGCGCCCCTTCATGTTCAGCCAGTCGGAGACGATCGAGGCGCGCTCCTGGGCGCCGGTGCAGGATACGCCGGCAGTGCGTTTCACCTACAGCGCCCACATCGACGCGCCGGCCGGCATGCGCGTGGTGATGAGCGCGGAGGGCGACCAGCACGCGACCGGCAAGGGCGGCTGGAACTTCAAGATGCCGCAGCCGATTCCATCCTACCTGCTGGCCATCGCCATCGGCGAAATCGAGTTGCGCAACCTCGGCCCGCGCACCGCAGTGTACGCGGAGCCAGGCCGTATCGACGCCGCAGCCTACGAGCTGGCCGACACCGAGAAGATGGTCAACGCGGCCGAAGCGCTGTACGGCCCTTATCGCTGGGGGCGTTACGACATGCTGGTGCTGCCGCCGTCGTTCCCGATCGGCGGCATGGAAAACCCGCGCATGACTTTCCTGACCCCGACCATGATCGCTGGCGACCGCAGTCTGAACGACCTGATCGCGCACGAACTGGCGCACAGCTGGTCCGGCAACCTGGTCACCAACGCCTCGTGGAAACACTGGTGGCTGAACGAAGGCTTTACCACTTACGTCACCACCCGCATCGTGGAGAGCCTGTACGGCAAGGACGTGGCCGACATGAACCTGCAGGTGGAGCAGGCCGAAGCCGTCGCCTCGCTGAAGGACATCGCGCCGGCCAAGCAAGCCTTGCTGACCAAGGATGCCGACACCAATCCGGACACCTACACCGACGAGGGGCTGGCTTATCCGAAAGGCGCCTGGCTGCTGCATACGCTGGAGCAGCGCGCCGGCCGCGAAGTGTTCGATCCCTTCCTGCGCGGCTGGTTCGACCAGCATGCCTTCCAGTCGGCGACGACGGGCGAATTCGTCGATTACCTGCGCAAGAACCTGCTGGCGAAAAATCCGGCCATCATGGGCGACGCGGAGCTCGATGAATGGCTGCACGGCAGCGGCATCCCGGCCAGCGCGCAGTATGTGAATTCGGCGCGCCTGGCCGCGCTGGACGCCAAGCGCGACGCCTGGCTGAAGGGCGAGCTGGCGACCAGCATGCTGGAGACGCAGCAGTGGATCGCGCTGGAGTGGATGCACTTCCTGAACGGCATCGACAGCAAGGCCAATGCGGCGCAAATGAAGGAGCTGGATGAGGCCTTCAAGCTGCGCGATACGAAGAACAATGAAATCGGCTTCCGCTTCCTGCTGGCGTCGGTGCATGCCGGCTATGGCGTGCGTGAGCCGCTGAATGCCTTCCTGATGAGCGTGGGCCGGCAGAAGTTCGTGGTCCCGCTGTACAAGGCGCTGCTGAACAACCCGAACGAAGCGTCCTGGGCCAAGGGCGTCTATGCCAAGGCACGCCCGCGCTACCACCCTGAGACCCAGGGCTCCGTCGATAAACTGCTGAAGAAATGACCATGCTGCTGAAGAAACCTCTCGCCGCCCTGTTCATGCTGGCCTTCGCGGCCAGCGCCGCCATCGGTGCGCCGGCTGTCGCCGCAGCGGAAGGCGCGGTCGCTGCAGCAGCTGCCAGTGCGCCGGCCTTCGACCTGGACCGCGACGTCAACCTGGCGCTTAAAACTTTCGACGTTCCCGGCATCGCCATCGCCATCGTCAAGGACGGCAAGGTGGTGGCGGCCAAAGGTTTCGGCGTGCGCAGGCTGGGCGACCCGGCGCCGGTAACCGGCAAGACCCTGTTCGAGATTGCCTCCAACTCGAAGGCCTTTACCGCTGCCGAACTGGCGCAACTGGTGGACGAAGGAAAGCTGGCCTGGGACGATCCCGTCACCAGGCACCTGCCTGGTTTCCAGATGGCTGACGCCTACGTGACCCACACCATGACCGTGCGCGACCTGCTGGTGCACCGCAGCGGCCTGGGGCTGGGCGCGGGCGACTTGCTGTGGTGGCCGACCACCACCTTCAGCACCGATGAAATCATCGAGCGCCTGCGCAACGTGAAGCTGGCCACCAGTTTCCGCAACAACTACGCCTACGACAACCTGCTGTACATCGTGGCCGGCAAGATCATCGCGCAGAAGTCCGGCAAGAGCTGGGAAGACGCCACCCGCGAACGCATCCTGGCGCCGCTGGGCATGAGTGGTTCCACCACCAACGTGGACGAAATGCTGAAGACGGCCGACTATTCGGCGCCGCACAGCAAGGTCAATGGCAAGGCCGCCGTGGTCAAGCCGATGCCGGTGCAGAACGCCGTGGGCGCGGTCGGCATCCAGACCAATGCCGAAGATATTGCCAAGTGGATGCAGGTCCTGCTCAACGAAGGCAAGATGGAAAACGGCAAGCAGCTGTTCAGCGCCAAGCAGGCGCGCGAAATGTGGACGCCGCAGACGCCGATGAAGATCAGCGAGCCGAAACCGCCGCTGGCCGCCACCAGGCCTAACTTCGCCGCGTACGGCCTGGGCTTCCAGCTGCGCGACTACCGCGGCCGCAAGCTCGCCATGCACGGCGGCGCGCTGCAGGGCTTCTATTCGCGCATCGTGATGGTGCCGGAGGAAAAACTGGGCGTGGCGATCTTCACCAATGCGGAAAACGGTCCGTCCATGAGCGCGCTGCAGTGGCGCATCCTGGACAACTACATGGGCGCGGCGCCGACCGACTGGATCAAGGTCTATGCCGAGATGGAAGCCGAAATGCACAAGGACGAACTGGCGCGCCAAGGCAAGCTGACTGCAGCGCGCGCGGCGGCATCCAAGCCTTCGCTGCCGCTGGCTTCCTACAACGGCGACTACCAGGACGACTGGTATGGCACGGTGAGCATCAGGCAGGCGGGCGGCAGGCAGCTGATGACCTTCAGCCGCACGCCGGACCTGAGCGGCACGCTGGAACACTTCCAGCACGACACCTTCATCGTGCGCTGGAAGGAGCGCAATTTCAATGCGGACGCCTACGTGACGTTCGCGCTGAATCCGGACGGCTCGATCGAGCGCATGAAGATGGCGCCGGTGTCCACCGAGACCGATTTCAGCTACGACTTCGCCGATTTGTCCTTTACTCCGCTGAAAAAATGACACAATTGCGACAATATTGAAACGAAGTGTGAGATTCATTCATGTGCGCATGACGCATAATATCGCTAGTTTGCGCACATGGGAGAATGAATGACTAGCTTGATCGTTTCAATTGCCGCCGTTTTGGGAGGTCTGGTCGTCGCCGGCTATGGCTTTGTCACTTTGATGAGCCGCCTGCAGTCCCGCTAGGAAGTTCCAGCTCGAATACCTTGCGCTTGCGCGCCGCGATCTCCGCCAGCGCGCGCTGGAAAGCCGGGTAGCCGTTCAACAGCTTGTCGAAACTGCCATCGGCTTGCGCCAGTTTCAACCCCCTCTCCACCCGCTGCGCCATTGCCTTGTTGTCCTTGCCGACAAAGAAATAGAACGGCACGCGGTAATGCAGGAAGATGGTCGGCTCCACCATCAATCCATCCTTGCCATACACCTGTTCTTCAGCCCAGGCTTCGTGCACGCCGCGCGGCATGTAGTCGAAGCGCCTGGCTTTCAGCATCGGGAACAGGGAACTGTAATTGACCGTCGTTTCCACCGGCAAGCGGTTATGGCGCAATACGTCCACCGAAGGCCAGTTCAGGCCCGCGCCGGCGGTGAGCTTGCGCAGGTCGGCCAGGCTGCGTACGTCGTGGAAGCGCGCCTCATCTTCCTTGCGGATCATGAAGACGCGGTAATCATTCAAATCGCGCACCAGGGAGATGCGAATCGGCAGCAAGTCGCGTTCGCGCTGGGCGTTGGTGCCGTCCCACATGATGTTGATGACGCCATTGCGTTTGAGCTCCAGGGCGCGCCGCGGGCTGGTCAGTTCGTAGGGATAGAACTCGATCGAGAACGGGCCGTCGGTCTTTTCCAGCGCGAGGCGCAGCAGCAGGTGGAAGTAGGTGACCTGCACTTCGGAGCCCGGGGTGACCGACGGCAGGACGAAGCGCATCAGCGGCGCGTTGGCCGCGCCGCCGGCGTTGGCCAGGGTGGAAGCTGCCGCCAGCAGCAGGCCGGCGGCAGCGCATTGCAGCTTTTTCAGCACTGATTACTGAGGCTTGACGAACTTCAGCGTCATGCGGTCGCTCTCGCCGATAGCCGCGTATTTGGCACGGTCCTTGTCCTTGTTGGTGAAGGTTGGCGGCAGCGCCCAGACGCCGTTTTCGTGGTTGGCATCATCCTTTGCATTGGCGTTGACGTCGGACTTGGCCACCAGTTTGAAGCCGGCCTGCTCGGCCATCTTGATCACGTAGGCTTCGTGCATATAGCCGGAGCTGGCTTTGGCGTCCTGGCTCATCGCAGCCGGCAGGCGGTGCTCTTCCACGCCGAACACGCCGCCTGGCTTCAGGCTGTCGTAAATGCTGGCCATCAGCTTCTTCATGTTTTCGTCGCCGGTGCCGATCCAATTGTGGATATTGCGGAAAGTGAGCACCATGTCGGCGCTGCCTTTCGGCGCGTAGGTGTAAACGCCATTGCCTGGCTCAAAGGCGCCCAGCACCACTTTGTCGCGACCCGGTTGCCTGGCCAGGAATTCCTGGAAGCGTTCGGCCGACTTGCGCACGCGTTCATCGGCCGATTGCGGGCTGGAGCCGGCGGTAATCAGCTTGCCCTGGTCACGCAGGTAAGGCGCCAGGATTTCGGTGTACCAGCCGCCGCCTGGCGACAGTTCGACCACCGTCATGTTCGGCTTGATGCCGAAGAAGGTCAGGGTCTCGTATGGATGGCGGAACTGGTCGCGTTTGACGTTGTCGGCGTTGCGGGTCGGGTTGGCGATTGCGGCTTTCAAGGCAGGATCTGCCCATGCAACGCCGGAAAAACTGGTGAAGCCTACGGCCAGCAGGCCGGCCAGGACGTACTGTTTCATTCAGGAGTCTCCTTTTTTCGTTGGGCAGGCGACGCAGCGAGTCCGGTCGCCCGGGACTTGATGATCGTGCAAGCTGAGCGCCGGGTCAAGTGTCCGCGCGGACGGTGTGCGGACACTCGACCGGACACTTTTCGCCGATATGTTTCAGCTTTGTACAAGCTTTACACAATGGCACAAAAATTGCGTACGATTTGATTCCTGCAAGCTGTCTTAGGTCATAACGATAACCCTGGAGAGACTATGGAACGACGTGCATTCCTCAACATGAGCGGCGGTGCAATGGCTGCCATGATGATGCCTTTTGGCCGCGCCATTGCGGCCGACGAGCTGATCAAGCCCGTGGAAGTGAAGTTCAAGAAGATGCTGGCAGATACCGCGCTGACCGCGGCCACCCAGGCCGGCGCCAGCTACTGCGACGTGCGCATCGGCCGCTACCTGAACCAGTTCATCACCACCCGTGACCTGAACATCGAAAACGTCACCAATACCGAATCCGCAGGCGTGGGCGTGCGCGTGATCGCGAGCGGCGCCTACGGCTTTGCCGCCACCAGCGATATGTCGCCGGACGGCGTGGCCGGTGCCGCGCGCCAGGCGGTCGCCATCGCCAAGGCCAATGCCAAGCTGCAGGCTGCGGGCGTGCAGCTGGCGCCGACGCCGGGCGTGGGCGAGGTGTCGTGGGCCACCCCGATCAGGAAAGACTGGCGCACGGTGCCGATCAAGGAGAAGGCCGACCTGCTGATCACCGCCAACAAGGGCGCGCTGGAGGCCGGTGCCTCTTTCATCCAGTCCTTGCTGTTCCAGGTCAACCAGCAGAAGTACTTCGCTTCCACCGACGGTTCCTACATCGACCAGGACCTGCATCGGCTGTGGGTGCCTTTCTTTGCTACCGCCGTCGACAAGGCGAGCGGCAAGTTCCGCAGCCGCTCCGACCTGGGCACTCCGGTCGGCATGGGCTACGAATACCTGGATGGCCGCAAGGAAGACAAGATCAAGGCTGCGGGCGGCGTCGCCACCCTGTACAACCGCTCCTACGACCTGGTCGAAGATGCGAAAGCCGCCGGCCGCCAGGCCAAGGAGAAGCTGACTGCCAAGTCGGTCGAGCCGGGCAAGTACGACCTGGTGCTGTCGCCGGAGCATATGTGGCTGACCATCCACGAATCCGTCGGCCACCCGACCGAACTGGATCGCGTACTGGGTTACGAGGCCAACTTCGCCGGCACCTCCTTCGCCACGCTGGACAAGCAGCAGTCGAAGAAATTCAAGTACGGTTCCGACCTGGTCAACATCGAAGCCGACAAGACCATCCAGGGCTCGCTCGGTGCCGTCGGTTTCGATGACGAAGGCGTCAAGTGCAAGAAGTGGGACATCATCAAGGACGGCATCCTGGTCAACTACCAGGCCACGCGCGACCAGGCGGCAGTGATTGGCGAAAAAGAATCGCACGGCTGCTCTTATGCGGACTCCTGGAGCAATGTGCAGTTCCAGCGCATGCCGAACGTTTCGCTCAAATCGGGCAAGAAGAAGCTGACCCCGGACGAACTGGTGAAAGACGTGAAGAAGGGCATCTACATCGTGGGCGCCGGTTCCTTCTCGATCGACCAGCAGCGCTACAACTTCCAGTTCGGCGGCCAGATGTTCTACGAGATCAAGGATGGCAAGATCGGCCAGATGCTGGAGGACGTGGCGTACCAGTCGAATACCCAGGAGTTCTGGAACGCGTGCACTGCCGTATGCGATGAGCGCGACTGGCGCATGGGCGGTTCCTTCTTCGACGGCAAAGGCCAGCCGATGCAGGTGAGCGCGGTGTCGCACGGTTCGTCGACTTCCCGCTTCAACGGCATCAATGTGATCAACACTGCCCGCAAGATCGGCTGAGCGTAAAGGACAACCATGAAGATCCTGAATCAGGAAGAGACCAAGCGCATCGCCGACAAGGTCATGTCGCTGAGCAAAGCCGATGAGTGCATCGTCACCATCAACGGCAGCCGCACCGGCAATATCCGCTATGCGCGCAATGCCGTATCGACCGCAGGCCTGGTGGAGAACACCCAGCTGTCCGTGGCAGTCGCTTTCGGCAAGAAGCAGGGCACGGCCGTGATCAACGAGTTCGACGACAAATCGCTGGCGAAGGCCGTTCAGCGCGCCGAAGAACTGGCCAGGCTGGCTCCGGAAAATCCGGAGTTCATGCCTACGCCGGACAAGCAGGCGTTCAAGGGCTCCGATACCTTCAGCAAGTCGACCGACGCGATCAATCCTGAGTACCGCGCGCAGGTGGCGGCGTACAGCATCGAGGCCTGCAAGAAGAAAGGCCTGGTTGCTGCCGGCTTCTTCACCGACCAGTCTTCGTTCGAAACAGTCGCCAACTCGCGCGGCGTGTTCGGCCACCAGTCGCAAACCGGCGTCGACTTCACCTGCACCGTGCGCACCGAAGACGGCCGCGGTTCGGGCTGGGTGCGCCGCGATGCGCAGGACGTGGCTCGCTTCGATCCGCGCGCGGCGGCCGAAGTCGCAATGGAAAAGGCGATCCGTTCGGCGGAAGCCAAGGCGCTGGAGCCGGGCCGCTACACGGTGATCCTGGAGCCTGCCGCAACGTCGGACCTGCTGGCCTTCATGTTCAATGGCTTCGATGCGCGTTCGGCCGACGAGGGCCGCAGCTTCCTGGCGAAGAAGGGCGGCGGCAACCGCATGGGCGACAAGCTGTTCGACGAGCAGGTGAACGTGTGGGCCGATCCGTGGGACAAGGACATCCCTGTGCTGCCTTGGGATAACCAGACCTTGCTGGCGCGCGAACGCATGGACATCATCAGGAACGGCAAGATCGCGTCGTTGAACTATTCGCCGTTCTGGGGCAAGAAGCAGGGCCAGCGTGCGGTGGGCCAGCCGGGCAATATCATCATGGCCGGCGGATCCAAGTCGACCGAGGAACTGATTGCCTCGACCAAGAAGGGTATCCTGGTGACCCGCACCTGGTATATCCGCATGGTCGATCCGCAGACTGTGCTGCTGACCGGGTTGACCCGCGACGGCACTTTCTACATCGAGAACGGCAAGATCAAACACCCGGTGAAGAACTTCCGCTTCAACGAAAGTCCGGTGACGATGTTGAACAATATTGAAGAACTGGGCCGCCCTGAGGTGCTGGCCGGCGACGAGTCGCAATTCCAGCTGCTGATTCCGGCCATGAAGGTGCGCGACTTCAACTTCACCTCTTTGTCTGACGCTGTTTAAGCAACCCCAACGCGCCGCCGCCTCCACGCGGCGGCGCTTATGATTCTGGAGTAAATGTGGAACGTAGATCCTTCCTGAAAGTCGCCGCTGCTGCCGGCGGCACCGTGCTGGTACCCGTCTTCGGCAACGCTATCGCCGCCGAAGATTTGATGAACCCGATGGCCCGCAAGTTCAAGAAAGAACTGGCCGACGCCGCACTGAACGCTGCCACCAAGGCCGGCGCCAGCTACTGCGACGTGCGCATTGGCCGCTACCTGAACCAGTTCATCACCACCCGCGACACCCGCGTAGAAAACATCGTCAACACCGAATCGACCGGTGTCGGCGTGCGCGTGATCGCCAACGGCGCCTACGGCTTTGCCGCCACCAACGCGATGACGATGGATGCGGTGGCTGATGCCGCGCGCCAGGCAGTCGCCATCGCGCGCGCCAACGCGCGCCTGCAATCCTCGCCGGTGCAACTGGCGCCGGTCAAAGGCGTCGGCGAAGTGGCATGGCAGACGCCTTTCAAAAAGGACTGGCGCGAAGTGCCGATCAAGGAAAAGGCCGACA
This sequence comes from Duganella sp. Root198D2, assembly GCF_001428585.1. Lineage (NCBI taxonomy): Bacteria > Pseudomonadati > Pseudomonadota > Betaproteobacteria > Burkholderiales > Oxalobacteraceae > Duganella > Duganella sp. Root198D2. The sequence goes on from NZ_LMIC01000014.1 coordinate 54,991, forward strand.
TGCTGTTGGCCGCAAACAAGGCAGGCCTGGACGCCGGCGCGTCCTTCATGACCGCCAACCTGTTCCAGGTCAACCAGCAGAAATACTTTGCTTCGACCGACGGTTCCTATATCGACCAGGACGTGCACCGCCTGTGGGCGCCGTTCACTGCCACGGCAGTGGACAAGGCGACCGGCAAGTTCCGCACGCGCGACGGGCTGTCTTCACCGGCCGGCATGGGCTTTGAATTCTTCGACGCCAAGCCGGAGCACAAGGTGCGTTCGGCTGGCGGCGTTACCCAGTTGTACAACGGCGGCTACGACATCATCGAAGACGCCAGGGCGGCCGGCAAGCAGGCGCGCGAGAAGCTGTCCGCCAAATCGGTCGAGCCGGGCAAGTACGACCTGGTGCTCAGTCCTGAACACCTGTTCCTGACCATCCACGAGAATGTCGGCCATGCGACCGAGCTGGATCGCGTGCTGGGCTACGAGGCCAACTACGCCGGCACTTCTTTCGCGACCTTGGATAAATGGAAGGGCAGGAATTTCAAGTACGGTTCCGACATCGTCAATATCGTCGCCGACAAGACCACCGCGGGATCGCTGGGCAATGTCGGCTACGACGATGAGGGAGTCGCTTCGAAGAAGTGGGACCTGATCCGCAACGGCATCCTGGTGAACTACCAGGCCACGCGCGACCAGGCGCACATCATCGGCGAGAAGGAGTCGCATGGCTGTTCGTATGCGGATTCCTGGAGCAGCGTGCAATTCCAGCGCATGCCCAACGTATCGCTGGAAGCGGGCAGGAAGCCGCTGTCGGTGGACGACATGGTCAAGGACGTGAAGAAGGGCATCTATATCCTGGGCCGCGGCTCCTACTCGATCGACCAGCAGCGCTACAACTTCCAGTTTGGCGGCCAGTTGTTCTACGAGATCAAGGACGGCAAGGTCGGCCAGATGCTGAACGACGTGGCCTACCAGTCGAACACCCAGGAATTCTGGAACTCCTGCTCGGCCATCTGCGACCAACGCGACTGGCGCATGGGCGGTTCGTTCTTCGACGGCAAAGGCCAGCCGAGCCAGGTCAGCGCCGTCTCGCACGGTTCCTCGACCACGCGCTTCAATGGCATCAATGTGATCAACACTGCCCGCAAGATTGACTAAGGACGCGATAGATGAAACTCCTGAGCAAAGACGAAGCAAAAAGCATCTGCGACAAAGTGATGGCCATGTCCAGGGCCGACGAGTGCCGCGTCAACCTGAGCGGCAGCCGCAAGGGCAATGTGCGCTATGCGAACAACAGCGTCTCCACTGCGGGACAGATTGAAGACACGACCCTGGTCGTCAGCGTCGCCTTCGGCAAGAAGCAAGGCTCCGCCACCTGCAACCAGTTCGACGCCAGGTCGCTGGAAGCTGCCGTGCGGCGCGCCGAGGAGATCGCGCGCCTGGCGCCGGAGAATCCCGAATTCATGCCGGCCGTAGGCAAACAGGACTTCAAGGCGACCGATACCTTCAACCGCAATGCGGAAGCGTTCAATCCCGACTACCGTGCCGACGTGGCGTTCGCCAGCATCGCGGCGGCGAAGAAGGCCGGCCTGCAGGCAGCCGGCTTCTTTAACGACAGCATCGGGTTCGATTGCGTCGCCAATTCGAACGGCGTATTCGGTTTCCAGGAACTGGGCGGCCTGAATTTCACCGTGACGACGCGCACGGACGACGGCCGCGGTTCGGGCTGGGTCAACCGCGCTGCCTATGATCCCAAGGCATTCGATCCGCGCGCGACCTCTGAAATTGCGATCGAGAAAGCGTTGCGCTCGGTGGATGCCAAGGCGCTGGAACCGGGCCGCTACACCGTGGTGATGGAGCCGGCGGCAACCAACGACCTGCTGAACTTCATGTTCAGCGCCTTCGATGCGCGTTCCGCCGACGAGGGCCGCAGCTTCCTGTCCAAGAAGGGCGGCGCCAATCGCCTGGGCGACAAGCTGTTCGACGAGCAGGTGAATGTCTGGACCGATCCGTGGGATGCCAATGCGCCGGTGCTGCCATGGGACCAGGGCTCGATGCAGGCGCGCGCGCGGCGTGACCTGATCAAGGGCGGCGTCATCACTTCGCTCGATTACAGCCGTTTCTGGGCGCAGAAGCAGCGCAAGGAATCGACTGCGCCAGCCGGCAATATCATCATGGCGGGCGGCTCCAGGTCGACCGAGGAACTGGTTGCTTCGACCAGGAAGGGCATCCTGGTGACCCGCACCTGGTATATCCGCATGGTGGACCCGCAATCGGTGGCACTGACCGGCCTGACCCGCGACGGCACGTTCTACATCGAGAACGGCAAGATCAAGCACCCGATCAAGAACTTCCGCTTCAACGACAGCCCGGTATCGATGCTGAACAACATCGATGAACTGGGCCGTCCGGTGCTGATCGGCGATACCGATACGCGCAAGCTGATGATTCCTGCAATGAAGGTGCGCGATTTCAACTTCACGTCGCTGTCCGACGCGGTGTAAGGAATGCCCGCCTACGATTTCTATTTCAGCCGCCTGACTTACGAGTCGGGCGATTGGGATGTCGATATCCGCATGCCGAGCAATGTGCTCAACTCACTGGTCGAATACACGACCCTGAAAGTTGATCCCGTTGAGCGCATTGTGGCCCTGTCCGACCCGAAGATGCTGGAAGCGCCGTTCTGCTACCTGGCCGGCCATAAGCTGGTGCAGTTCACGCCCGCCGAGCGCAAGAACTTCGAGCGCTACGTGCGGGGCGGCGGCTTTGTCTTCGTGGACGACTGCAACCACGATATCGACGGGCTGTTTGCGAAATCGTTCGAGGCGGAAGTGGCGAAAATCTTCGGCCCGAAAGCACTGCACAAGATCTCCAACAGCCATCCCTTGTATTCGGCTTTTTTCAAGTTCGACGGACCGCCGAATACCGGGGTGGAGCTGAATGGCTGGGGGGACGACCTGGTGCACGACTACCTGAAAGCCGTGGAATTCGGCGGCCGCATCAGGCTTTTGTACAGCAATAAGGACTATGGCTGCGAGTGGGATTATGATTTCCGCAACAAGCGTTGGCTGGCAATCGACAACACGCGCTTCGCAGTCAATATCATTCAATACGCGTTGGGGGCATGACCGTGGCTGAAAGCGGCTGGAGCGAAAATGAGATCGGCGTACTGAACGCCAAGGTAAAGGCACTGAAGGCGAGCATGGGCCGCGTCATCATCGGCCAGGAGGAAGTGATCGATTCGCTGGTCATCTGCCTGCTGGCCGGGGGACATGCGCTGGTGGAGGGCGTGCCCGGCCTGGGCAAGACCCTGCTGGTCAAATCGCTGGCGCAGGCGACCGACATGGAGTTCCGCCGCGTGCAGTTCACGCCGGACCTGATGCCGTCCGATATCGTCGGCACCGAGATCCTGGAGGAGGACCATGCGACGCGCAAGCGCGAGTTCCGCTTCCAGCAAGGTCCGGTATTCACGCAAGTGCTGCTGGCGGACGAGATCAACCGCGCCCCGCCCAAGACCCAGTCGGCGCTGCTGGAAGCGATGCAGGAACGCTCGGTGACCTTTGCCGGCCAGACGCACAAGCTGCCGCGCCCATTCTTCGTGCTGGCAACGCAGAATCCGATCGAACAGGCTGGTACCTATCCGCTGCCGGAGGCGCAACTGGACCGCTTCCTGCTGCACATCGATGTCGGCTATCCGACTGAAGACGAAGAGATTGCGATGGTGTCCGCCACGACGCACGCCGGCCTGAAAGATGCCGAGCCGGCGATGGATGTGGAAACCTTGCTGCGCCTGCAGGCGCTGGTGCGCGATATCGAGATCGGCGAGCACCTTTTGCGGTATGCAACGCGCCTGGTGCGCGCTACGCGCCCGCGCGAGACGACAGTGGAAGCGGTCAAGAAGCACGTCGGGTGGGGCGCCGGCCCGCGCGCAGGTCAGGCGCTGGTGTTGGCGTCGAAGGCACGCGCGCTGATGCAGGGCCGGCTGGCGGTGACGCGTGAGGATATCGGCCACATGCTGCTGCCGGTGCTGGCGCACCGCGTGCTGCGCAACTTCGAAGCGGAAGCGGACGGCATTGCAATTGCCGACATCCTGGCCGCATTGCACGACGCAATCAAGCCCGGGTAAGCAATGCTGGAAACACCTGCGCTGCTGGCGCATTCCGCCGATCTCGAGCTGGTGATCCGCCACGTGCTGGCTGGTCTCGGCCATGGCATCCATGCGGGGCGCGAACGCGGCGCCGGTGTGGAGTTCTCGGAATACCGTGCCTATGCGCCGGGCGACGAGTGGCGGCGCGTCGACTGGAAGCTGCTGGCGCGCGCCGATCGCTACTACGTGCGCGAGGCGGAGCGCGACAGCCATGTTGCGGCCTGGCTGGTGCTGGACGCTACCGCTTCGATGGCGGAGCCAAGCCGGCGGGTTGATGGACTGAGCAAGCATTGGTATGCGCGCACGGCGCTGGCTTGCGTGGCGGCGATTGCCCAGCGCCAGGGCGATGCCTTCGGCCTGCTGGTGGTTTCCAACGGCAAGGTCGAATTCACGCAAGCCTCGCGCGGACCGCGCCATTTGCAGCGCGTTCTGGCGGCCTTGCAGCGCGCCACGCCATCCGGCGAACTGCCCGATGCCGAAACCCTGCGCGCCAGCCTGCATTTCGCACGCTCGCAAAGCATGGTGTTTGCCGCAACGGATGCATTGGACTGGCCTTCGCCGCTGGGCCAAGCGCTGGTTCGCCTGCGCCATATGCGGCACGACGTGCGCTTGCTGGCCTTGCGTACCGAGGCTGAAGTCGAAGCGGGCTTCGCCACCGGCCATGCCTATCGCGACCCGGAACAGGGAATCCGCCTGCACAGCTTTACCCGCGCCGGCCGCGACGGATACCGCACGGCGCTCGAATCGCACTTCTCTGCCGTACGCGCCGCATGCCGCCGGCATGACCTGCCGTTGTGCGAAGCGCGGATTGAGCAGCCGCTTGGCGAAGTACTGCGCACGTGGCTGAGGACTCCGGAGGCGCGCAGGCCATGACCAGCATGCAGCCTTTATGGTGGTTTGCCTTGCCGGTGCTGTTGCTGCCGCTGTGGTGGCATATGCGCAAGCGCGAGCGCACGCGCACCGACTTGCTGGCCACTGCCCGCTTCCTGCCCGCCGCTGCGCCGCAGCAGCAACGGGTGCTGCGCTGGACCGAAGTGCCGCTCCTGCTGGTGCGGCTGGCGTTGCTGGCTGTGCTGATCGCCTGGATGGCGGTGCTTGCCATGCCGTGGAAGGGCGACACGGTGTTTATCGATCCATCGCTTGTATCTTCGCCGTGGGCTGCGCAGCAGGTGCAGTCGGCTGCAATGAGTGGCGCCGCGCGCGCGCCGCTGCCCGCCGACCTGTGGAATTGGCTGGCCCGCAACGAGCACGAATGGCGCCCCGAGGCACGCTTCCTCATCCTCGCCCCCCGTGCCGCCATGCCCGCGCTTCCCCCGCGCCTGGCCCACGCGGCCGACCTGCGGCTCGCCCCGCCGGTTGCGGCTGGCACGCCTGCTCCGCCCCGCGAGCGCCACGTCGTCGTCGCTGCGCCGGCCGAGCGCCTGCCGCACTGGCAAGCCCTGTTCGCTGCCTTCGACACCGCTGCCGACGGTGCGAGCCGCTATATGATTTCCGATACGCCGACAGCTGCGACCGAGCTGATCGTCTGGGACCGCACGGACAAGGAACCGCCGGCCGCCTGGACGGCCCGCCTCTGGTGGCGTACCGCCAGCACTACTGGACAGACGCCATCCGCGCAAGGCCTCACCTGGACCGCCCCGCAATGGCCATTGCAGGACGTCGACGCCGCACGCGCGCTCTACGAGCGCTGGCAGGCGGCGACCGCGCAGCCGGCCCCCTACCCAATGCCTGCGCAAACCCTGGCAGCCGGGCGCAAGGTGCCGCTGGCAACGCCGCTGGGCCGTTCTCCGGAATGGCTGGCGCTAGCCATGCTGGCATTGTTCGCGCTCGAAAGGATCCTTACCCATGCCCGCCGCCGCTGACCACATGGCCAGCGTGCGCCAACGCATGCTGCAAGCCCTGATCCGCCGCCGCTTTGCAAGCTGGCTGCTGCCATTGCTGCCTGCGGCTGCGCTGGCTGCTTCGGTACTTGCTGGTGCCTTCGGTGCCGTCACTCCAGTCACGCTTACCGTCCCCCTCGCAATGGCCGCCGCCGTCATGCTCTGGGCCGCAATCGACTTCGCGCTGTGGCGCAGGCGCATCGACGAGCAACTGCCAGCCTGGCTGAACGATGCAATTCCCGAGCTGGAAGACAGTAGCGCCATGCTGGCCGCGGCCCCGCAAACCCCGCTCGGCAGCCTGCAGCGCAGCCGCCTGCTCAAGCGCATCGGCCGGGCCCTCAACGACGAACGCCTGCGCAGCATTGCAAGCCGGAAGGCCCGTTTCAACGCGATCCCGCTAGCGTTGGCGCTGGCCGCTGCCGCCAGCGCCTGGGCATATGCCGCGGCCTATAGCCCGCGGCACGCGGTAGCCGCCGGTGCAGGACCAACTGCGCAGGCAGCAATCAGCGCCGCCGGTATCAAGCTGTACGCCGCGCCTCCTGCATATACCGGCGTGAAGCCAAGCGAAGGCGCACCGCGCGACCTGCAAATTCCCCAGCACAGCAAAGTGCGCTGGTGTGCGCTCAATGCCGACGCTATCGTCGAACTTGGCGACGGCCAATCGCTGCCGGCCGAAGCAGGCAAATGCGCCGAATGGATCGCCAGCGACGCCATTTTCTGGCGCAGCCGCCTCAACGCAAGCCAGCGCTACACAATCCGCGTGACGCCCGACCTGGCGCCGCAGGTCGCAATCGTCGCGCCAAATGAATCGGTCAGCGTGCTGAAGCCGGATGCCCAAAGCGCGCAGATCAACATCAGCGTCAGCGACGACTATGCCGTCGCCAGGGCTACCCTGCATATGACCCTGGCGCGCGGCAGCGGCGAGAACATCCGCTTCACCGACAAGGAAAGCCCGCTCCCGGCATCAGCCGACCCGCGCAAGCGCAGCTGGAACAAACAGTGGATGCTGAAAGAACTCGGCATGGAACCCGGCGACGAACTGTACTTCTTCGTGCGCGCCAGCGACAACGCTCCGGTGCCGCATATCGCTCAATCGCCTACCTATACGCTGCGCCTGCCCGGCCAGCAAGGCGAAGCCCTCGAATCGACGGCATTGCCATCGATGGTGAAACCGGAGAACCTGCGCAGCCAGCGCCAGATCATCATCGATACCGAACAACTGGTCGCTGATGCTCCGCGCCTCGCTGCAGTGGAACTGCGCGCCCGCAGCGAGAAGATCGCCGGCGACCAGGCCAAGCTGCGCCTGCGCTACGGCCAGTTCCTGGGCGAGGAATCGTCCCTGTTCGGCGAGGAGGAGCACGGCGATGGCGACGAACATGGCGGGGCCGGCACCCAAGGCGCAGCCGGCTTTGGCAGCGGCAATATCGCCGCGCAGTTCGGCCATGCGCACGACCAGGAAGGCAACGCCACCATCTTCGACCCGGCGACCAAGGAAGTGCTGCGCCGTGCTTTGCGGGCAATGTGGGACGCTGAAAAGCAGCTTCGCGCCATCGCGCCCAGGCCGGCTTTGCCGCCTGAGTACAAGGCGCTTGGCGCCATCAAGGAATTACAGCAGGCGGAACGCGTCTACCTGCATCGCACGGCCTTCGTGCCGCCGGCTATCAAGGAAGAGAAGCGCATGACCGGCGAGATGGCTGGCGCCTCCAGCTACCGCCGCGCCCAGGGCGCTGCCAACGAATTGGTACCGGCAGACGTACGCGAACTGGTGCAAGCCCTGGGCGGCGATGGCGCGTTGCCCGCCCTGTGGAGCAAGGCAGCACGGGAAGCAGTGGCGCGTATCGGCGATGAAGAACAACGCCTGTCCGCGCAAGGCGCCGTGCAGGAGGTGGCCGACGGATGCCTGCCCTGCCGCGCCCAGCTGCGTGCCTGGTTGCGTGCCACGGTGCGGCAGCCGGCCGTGCTGCTGCAGGCACGGCCGCAAGCGCAGACGAAATTCGGCCGGGCTTTGCTGGGGAAGGGCGCGCCGTGAACGTGGACATCAACCTCCTGTACGGTGGCGCGGTGCTGGCCGGGACGGTAAGCGCTCTGCTTTCCATGCGCAAGAAGCGCTGGCTGGACGCGGCGCTGGCGATAGCCGCTGGCGCATCGTTGGCGACCCTGCTGGCCGCGCCGAACGCGCCCGCAGGCGAGGCGCAGCGAATCGCCCTGGAGACCGCCGGCGCATCGCCGGCAATGCCCGGTGAGCGACTTGCCGAAGCGCTGGCGCAATTGCCGTCGGCGCCGCGCGGCACAGTCGTCGAGGTCCGGGGCCAGGGCCTGCATGAGGCGCAATGGCGCGACATCCCCGTGCGTCCGATCCAGTGGCAGCCTGCGAAGGACGGCCTGCTGTGGCTTGACTTCCCGCGCTCGCTGCCGCTCGGACGCAGTTTTGCGCTGACGGTGCGGCGCGATGCGCCGCAAACCGACTGGCGCCTGCAACTGCTGGCGGAAAACGGCCTGGTGCTTTCCGAGTCGCGCGCTACTGCCGCATCGCAGGCGTTGACCGTCCAGTGGCAGCCGCCAATGGCGGAATCAATGGTGCTGCAGGCGCGCTTGCTGGACAAGGCGGGCAAGGCCATCACCCAAGGCCCGGTGCCTCTGCGCGTGCTCGACGCCGTACCCTTGCAAGTGCAAGGCCGCTTCAGCTCGCCGTCCTTCGACACGCGGGTCTTGAACCGCTTGCTGACGGACTCCAATGCCGTCGTCGATTGGCAGACTACGCTGGGCAAGGCGCTGACCCGTAGCGAGGAAGCCCGTGCGCCGCTGACGCATCCCAACGCGCTGGTGGCCGATGCAGGCTGGCTCGAGGGCGGCGGCATGCGCAATGCCTTGGCCCAGGTCGCGCAGGGCATGCCGCTGCTGGTCCTGGGCGGCAATGCAGGCGACGCCGCGCTGTGGCAGCGTGAGCTAGGATTAAAGCTGGCGTCCCAATCCGCCACCACGGAGCAGGAAGATGCACGCCACCTGGCTTTCGCTGGCACCACCCTGGCTTTCGCGCCGGGCGCGCAAATGCCAACGGCTGGCGGCCCATGGCAGGCCATCGCTCGTGATAGGGACGGCAAGGCATGGCTGTGGCAGCGCGACTGGCATAAAGGCCGCATCCTTTGGCTGGGCTTGCGCGACTGGCACCGCCATGCCATCAGCGAACCCGCGGCGCTCGCCTCATGGTGGCAGCAAGTGATCGACCTGGCGGCGCAGGGCAGCGAACAGAAAGTGCGCTGGCTGGATGCAGACCCTATGCCGCTGGCAGGCCTGCGCACCGAGGTGTGCGCGCAAGGCGTGGCAACAGGCAGTGCCGTCACCGTGGGGCAGGCCGCAACGCAGTGGCAAGCCCGCAGCGAACGCGCCGATGCCGCCTGCGTTGCGCTCTGGCCACGCGCCGCCGGTTGGCTGCGCGCGCGCAGCGGCGACGCGGAAAGCGCCGTCTATGTCTACGCTCCACATGACTGGCCGGGATGGCAGGCGGCGCTGCGCCATGAAGCGACCGCACGTTTTGCAGGCCGCAGCTCCCAGCCAGTCGCCGACGTTGCCGGCGATGCGTCCGTGCGCGCCGCGCCGGGCGCCGGCGAGGCGCAACTGTGGGCCAGCGCCGTGCCGCGCTGGCTGCTGGCGATCGCGTTCGCTGTCAGCTTGTTGCTTCTGTGGTGGCGTGAGCGCCGTTGAGCTGCAAGCTGTGCTAATGTCATTGCATGAAAGCGATCGACGAATTCCGGGCCAAGCCAGGCCTGCGGCTACGCGACAAGGATGCTGAAGCGGACAGCAAACCCGATCGGGACTTGCTGGACAAAATGCTGGACGACATTTCCGACCTGCAGGAGATGCTCTACGCTGAGCGCAAACGCAAGCTGCTGATCGTGTTGCAGGGTACGGATACTGCCGGCAAGGACGGCACCGTGCGCCACCTGTTCAGCAGGATCAACCCCATGGGCTTGCGTGCCGTCGGTTTCCGGGCGCCGACCGGGATCGAGGCGGCGCACGACTTCCTGTGGCGCATTCACCGCGAAGTGCCGAAAGCCGGCGAGATTGCGGTCTTCAACCGCAGCCACTACGAGGATGTGCTGGTCACCCGCGTGCTGGGCATGATCACGCCGCAGGAATGCAAGCGCCGCTATGCGCAGATTCGCGACTTCGAACGCATGCTGGCCGAAAGCGGCACCACCATCGTCAAGCTGTTCCTGCACATTTCGAAGGACGAACAGAAAGAACGCCTGCAGGCGCGCGTCGACGACCCGCACAAGCACTGGAAGTTCGACCCGGAAGACCTGAAGCAGCGCGAGCTCTGGAAGAATTACCAGAAGGCCTATGAAGATGCGATCACGGAGACCGACGCCGGCCATGCGCCGTGGTATGTGGTCCCCGCGAATTCAAAACGCTATCGGAACGAAGTCGTCGCCCGCCTGCTGCTGGAAACCTTGCGTGGCATGCGGCTCGACTGGCCGCCGCCCGACAAGCGGCTGTTGAAGCTCAAGGTGCGCTAACCCAGTCGCGCACGTAAGCCGGCGCCGCAACCGCGCACGCCGCATCTGCCACCGGCCCCGTGCGGAGCCGCACCATCGGCAGCTCGCCCACCCAGGCAGCGATGCCCATGTCTTCCTCGTCATCTTCCGGCCCGCCGCTGCGCACCTTGCACGCTGCCTCGGCCAGCGGGATCCGCAGCACCGTGGTGGCTGCATGCTCCTTGTCGTTGCCGCCGCGGACTTCCAGGCGGCGGCCCGGCGCCAAGTGGTCCATGAAGGCGTCCAGCGTGCGGCGTTGTTCGGCCTCGCCCACCGCTTCGAAGCGGCCATAGATCATCACCGAGCGATAGTTCATCGTATGGTTGAAGGCCGAGCGCGCCAGCACCAGGCCGTCCAGGTGGGTGATGGTGACGCAGGCGTCCTGCGCCATCAGCTGCTTCAGCATGCGGCTGCCGTTTGAGCCATGGATGTACAGGTGGTCGCCTTCGCGCCAGCAGGCGGTCGGGATGCAGTGCGCACCTTGCCCGTCGCTGAAGGCGATATGGCAGATGTAGGCGGCATCGACGATGGCGCGCACCAGTTCAGGTTCATAGGCGGCGTTGGCGGCGCCACGTCGCACGCGGGTGCGGTCGGTTGGGGGAGGTGTTGTATTCATGGCATCGGACTATAATGTCCTGCTGGCCCCTGCAACAGGTCCAGGGGTATGTAAAACCATGGAGCCACGCTTGGACTACTCGCTGCTGATTTCGAACTTCACCGCCAGCCATGGCGAGCATGGCTGGCCGCGCCAGCGCCTGCTGCATGAATGCCTGCGCGCGGCCATCCGCGATGGCACGCTGGCGCCGGGCACGCGCCTGGTTGCCACGCGCGCCCTGGCATCCGAGCTGGGCGTGGCGCGCAACACCGTGCTGTATGCGTATGAGCAGCTCACCAGCGAAGGCTATGTGACGACGGACCGCAGCGGCACCATGGTGGCCGCCGTGGCGCCGGCGCGGCAGCGTGAACCCAGCGTGGTGGTGCCGCACAAAGGCTTGTCGCAACGCGCGCAGAACCTGCGCCACAGCACCGCATCGGCCGCCAGCGGCACGCCTTTTGTGCCGGGTGTTCCCGACCTGCCCAGTTTCCCGATCGGCCTGTGGCGCCGCCTGCTGGAACGGGCCTGGCGTTCGCTGCCCACCGAAAAACTGAACTACGGCGACCCGTGCGGCGAACCGGTGCTGCGCGAAGCCATTGCCGACTACCTGCGCGCCTCGCGCGGCGTGATCTGCGAAGCGGCGCAAGTGTTCATTACCGACGGCAGCCAGAGCAGCCTTGACCTGTGCGGGCGCGCCTGCGCCGACGCCGGCGAAACGCTGTGGATGGAAAACCCCGGCTACGGCGGCGCCATGGCCGCCTTCCGCGCCGCCAGCCTGAAACTGGAGCCGATCGACGTCGACGGCGAAGGCATCGCACCGCGCCCCGAAGACTGGAAACAGCGTCCGCCGCGCCTGATCTATACCACGCCCTCGCACCAATACCCGACCGGCACGGTGCTGTCGCTGGCGCGCCGCATGGCCCTGATCGACGGTGCGCGCTCCTGCGGCGCGCTGATTATCGAAGACGACTACGACAGCGAATTCCGCCACGACGGCCCGCCGCTGGCATCGATGCAGGGCCTGCAGCCGGACGCCCCGGTGCTGTACTGCGGCACCTTCAGCAAGACCATGTTCCCCGGCCTGCGCATCGGCTACCTGGTGGTGCCGCCCTGGCTGGTGCAGCCCTTGGCCACCATGCGCCAGCAATCGGCATCGCGCGGCCGCGCCGCCGACCAGCTTGCGCTGGCCGAATTCCTGCGCAGCGGCCAATTCGCCCTGCACCTGCGCCGCATGCGCCGCGTTTATCGCGACCGGCGTGATGCCCTGGTGGAGGCGCTCGACAAGCACCTTGGCAATATCGCCAGCGTGCAAGGAGCGTCGGCCGGCATGCACCTGGCGCTGCGCTGGGACGACCCGCGCCTGTCGGACGTGGAGATCAGCCGCCGCGCCCGCGAGCAGGAAGGCATGATCGCCAATGCCCTCAGCGTGCACGCCGTCGCCGGCCAGTGCAACTGGCAGGGATTGGCGCTGGGCTATGGCCAGGTGGATCCGGGCAAGGTGGATGGCCTGGTCAAGCGCCTGGCCGGTGTCATTCATTTAACGGCCTATGAAAATTTTTACCGAAAGTTCAAATAGTTGATCGAAATCCTGCGCCCCTTGTTTTTAGAATGAAGTAAATCTGGCCTGACCAGATGTAGTCAAAAACAAGAAACGTATACTGGGGCGCAATGAATCAACATTTCCTGAAGCTGCGGCAGAATTTCAAAGCCGACATGATGGCGCGCTATGCCGTCGACGAACAACTGTTTGACGAAACCGGGCGCTGCATCGCGCCGCTGGCGGTGCCGTTCTCGGCCCGCCGTGGCGAGCTGCTGCAACATGTGGGCCAGTCCGCGCGCGAGGTGTTCTGGCTTACCGGGGGCGTGGCCCGCGTCGGTTATGTCAGCGCAGGCGGCAACGAAGTCACCATGCGTTTTGCCACCGAGAGCCATATCGCGAACGCCTATGAAGACTTGCTGGAGTTCCGCGGCGAGTTGCCGGCGCGCTCCTTCATCGTGGCCGAGACCTCGGTGCAGGGCTTCCGTTTCGACTGGGAGCAGATGAGCGTGGCACGCAGCCAGCACCCGGTGCTGACCGCCTACATGACACGCATGCTGGAATTTGCCGTGTGCAGCCAGGCGCGCCGCTTCGTTACGCACACCGCATCGAGCGCCGAAGAGCGCCTGGCCAATTTCAGGGCGGAGTACCCGAACCTGGAACGCCGGATTTCGCAGAAGGTGCTGGCGTCCTACCTGCAGATTACGCCGGCCTACCTGTCGCAGCTCATGCGCCGCGAACAGGAAGCAGCGTAGGGCTCAGTGCTCCTGGCGCTCCTGCTCCTGGCGCAGGAGCGTCGACATGTATTGCGGCGTAATGCCCAGGAAGGAGGCCAGCGATTTCTGTGAAATGCGCTGCTCCAGACCCGGATACTGCTCGCGGAAGGCGGCCAGCCGGCAGTTGGCCGACGTCATGCTGCGCACCAGGCAGCTTTGCGAATAGCGGCGGATCGAGTGCTCCGACACCTTCAGGTAGTACTCGCGCATCAGGCTATGCTCTTCGCGCAGGCGGGCCATGGTGGCCCACTCCACGCGGATTGCCGTCACCGGCGTTTCCGCAATGATGAATTCCTGCGCCGGCTGGCCGTCCTGGGCCGCCAGCAAGTCATGGTGCGAGCCGCAGGAATCGCCCTCCGACGAAAACGCCATCGTCACATCGGTGCCGTCCCTGGTGATCATGCCGCGCCGTGCCACGCCGCGGTATAGCCAATACGCCACGCTGGCCGGCACGCCGGAGCGCTGCAGGTAGTCGCCTTTGCGGAAATGCACCTCAACCACATGCGGTGCCAGGATGCGGTTGAACGCATCGAACATTTCACGCGATACGCCGATGCGGCTCATCGAATATTCGCTGAATTCTTCTCGCTGTTTTAGGAATGCTTCGGACATTGCGGTAACTCTTGGTCTTTCTGACAATATTGTTTCTTGCCTGAAACCACAGGCCCCGCAATATAAACCACTGGAAGGAGCCCGGCAATCCCGCTTTACATACTGTTGCATGCTGCCGCTTAATTTTAGTAACTAGTTGATAATCTTCAACTATTTAAACAAAACGAAGCGGCGCATGTAGCTATACTACGCGCTGGCCATCCAGTCGCGCATGCCGTCGACCCACGGCCTGGCATTCAGGTTCAACGATTTCCTGATCTGGGTGGCACGCTCGTACAGCACCGAAAAATCAATCGAAGGGGAGCGCTTGAAGGCGATCACCACGATGTTGGCGTCGTGGACTTCGGGCAGCCACACCACGGCATCGAACACCAGTTCCATGTGCTGCAGGTTCTTGTCGTAATTGTCGAAATCGCCAAACACATTGGTGGTCATGATGCCGTCCGGGCCCAGGCAGTCGAAGCAAGCCTGGTAGAACTCCGGCGTGTCGAGCACCGGGCCGCGCGCCTCCTCGTCGTACAGGTCGACCTGCAGCACGTCCACCGTGCCGTGGTTGCGCGGGTCGAGCACGAAATCCAGCGCATTCATCTGGCGCACTGCAAGCCGCTCGTCGTTCGGCGGCAGGCCGAACTTCTCTTCGCATATTGCAATCACGTTCGGATTGAGTTCGATGGCGGTCACGCGCGCCTTGGGAAACTGGCGGTAGCTGAACTTGGTCAAGGCCGCGCTGCCCAGGCCGAGCTGGACAATGTGACGGGGCGAAGGCAGGAACAGTGTCCATATCATCATCATGCGCACGTATTCAAGCTCGATCATGTCGGGCTTGGACAGGCGCATTGCGCCTTGCACCCAGGAAGTACCCAGGTGCAGTGAACGGACACCTTCGAATTCGGTGATGGTGGCGGGAGGAAAACCAGGCTGGTCAAATCTGCGGGAAGTCATGGCCGACAGTTTACCAGCCCGGCGCTCACGCCTCCTGGCGGCGCTTGAGGGCCGCCGCACCGGCCACCCCCAGTCCCGCCAGCAGCAGCGCATAGCCGCCCGGCTCGGGCACCGCGCTGATGTTCAGCGTGCCCGAGTAGCTGGCCGAGGCGGGCGTGAAGCCGGTATCTTCAAAATCCACATAGCCGAAGACCGTCAGTGCCAGCGGCCCCGTGATCACCGTCGGCAGCAGGAAGCCGTATTCGAACAGGCCGGGGCCGCTCAGGGACAGCTCCTGGCCATTGATGTAGGCTGCGCTGAAAGTCACGTCGGTTGACGGGCTGAAGCCCAGCGTCACCAGGCTGGCGTCGACGGAATAGGTGCCGGCGCTGGGCGAAAAGTTGAAGGTATCGGAGAAGGCTCCCTTCTCCAGGTGGGTCACGCCGAAAGCGGCGGAAAGTTCGGCGGCGCTGCCGCCGAGGTTGACATTGGTGACGACGTTGTCCGCCTGCACCGACGTGGCGGCGAATGCAAGCAGCAAAGCCATGGCTGTCTTCATGGTGTTCTCCTGGAAGCGCAGGCGAAGCGCCTGCACATTCCAAGGTAGGCCGCACAATTGAGCTGCTGTTTGATCTGGATCAAATGGGCAAGATGATTGCCACCGCAAGTCCGCCGCCTTCGCGGTTGGCCAATGCGATGCGCCCGCCATGGGCTTCGGCGATTTCGCGCGCCAGGGCCAGGCCGAGGCCGGTGCCGCTGCGCTTGGTGGAATAGAACGGCACCAGGGCGCTGGCCAGCACCGCCTCGCTCATGCCGGGGCCGCGGTCCTGCACTTCGATGCGCAGCACGCCCTGCTGGCGGCGCAGTTCGAGGCCGACGTCCTGCGGCTGCGAACCGGATTCATGGGCGTTCTTCAGCAGGTTGAGCAGGGCCTGCTCCATCTGCGCGGCATCGAAGGCATGCGGCTCGGCCGGCACTTCGCCGTGTAGCGTGAACTGCACCTGGTCCGACAGGGCGGCCAGCAAAGCGCCCCAGTTCTGCGGCTCAAGGCGCGGCGAGGGCAGCTTGGCAAAGCGCGCGTAGCCGAGGATGAAGCTTTCCAGGTGGCGCGTGCGCTCCTCGATGGTGGCCAGGATCTGCGGCAGGCGCTCGGTCTGGCCGCGCCGCACCAGCTCGCTGCCCGAGTGGGCCAGCGAGGTCAATGGCGCCAGCGAGTTGTTCAATTCGTGGCTGATCACGCGGATCACTTTTTTCCAGGTCTGCACTTCCTGGCGGCGCAATTCTTGCGTCATCTGGCGCAGCAACAGGAGTTCGTGCGGACGGCCATTCAGGCTGAAGCTGCGGCGCGCCAGGTGGAAGACTTCTTCCTCCTCGCCATCGCCGATGGTGAACAAGCCATCGCCGCCCCGGCCCACCGCATCGCGCAAGGCGGGCTGGACGCGCGCCAGCAATTGAGCCAGGCGCAGGCCCTCCAGCTTGCGGCCCTCGTTGACCAGCTGGCGCGCGGCCAGGTTGCCGAAGACGATGGCGTCGTTGTCCGTGACCAGCAGCATGGCCACGGGCGTATGCTGGACCATGGTGTCGAGCAGCAGCTCGCGCTGCACCAGGCCAAGGCGCTGTTCGCGCAGTACCTGGCCCAGCTCGTTGTGGGCGGCCACCAGGTCGCTCAATTCATCGTTCTGCGGCCAATGCAGGCTGAAGGAAAAATCGCCGTCGCGGTAGCTGGTGACCGTGCCGGTCAGCGCACGGTACAGCGAAAGCTGGCGCTGCAGCTGGGCGCGGATGGTGATCACCGCCAGTGGAACCAGGCACAGCAGCGAAATGCCGACCACGATGGTCGGATGTTTCGGCAGCAGCTGGTCCAGCCCCAGCGCAATCAGGATCCCCGTCGCCGTCAGCGTTCCCACCAGGGCCGACCACAGTGTCAGAAGTGAAAGCCGCATCAAGCTATGCCGCTGGGCTCGTGTCACACCATGGGGTCACACCCCAAGTGTGACACGGCCTCGTGTGTGAGACTGCTGGGTCCGTGTCACGTTTGGGGTGTGACCCCAAGGTGTGACACGGGCTGGGCCGTTGTGGTGGGCGGGTCATGGGCGGGCGATGCCGAGGCGTTCCATGCGGCGGTAGAGGGCTTGGCGGGAGAGGCCGAGCTCGGCTGCGGCTTGGGCCACGACGCCGCTGGAGCGCTGCAGGGCGCTGACGATGGCGTCGCGGTCGGGTTCCTGCTCGGCCCCGGCGGCGCTCGTGGCGTGGCCGTTCATCGTGCTGGCGGCGGGCAGGCCGAGGTCGGGTACGGTGATGGTCTCGCCTTGCGCCAGCAGGCTGGCGCGTGCCATCACGTTCTTCAGCTCGCGCACATTGCCGGGCCAGCCGTGCGCCAGCAGGGCGGCTTCGGCGTCGGCGCGCAAGTGGCGTTCCTTGCCGAGGAAGTGGCGCGCCAGCGGCAGGATGTCGCCGGGACGTTCGGCCAGCGGCGGCAGGCGCAGCTCGATCACGTTCAGGCGGTAGTACAGGTCTTCGCGGAAGGTGCCGGCGCGGATCATGGCGGGCAGGTCGGCATTGGTGGCGCTCACCACGCGTACCTGCACCTGGCGTTCGCGATTGGAGCCGAGCCGTTCGAAGCGGCCGGTTTCCAGCACGCGCAAGAGTTTCATCTGGCCCGCCAGCGGCAGGTTGCCGATTTCGTCGAGGAACAGGGTGCCGCCGTCGGCGGCTTCGAACTTGCCTTCGCGCGCTTTGGAGGCGCCGGTGTAGGCGCCGGCGTCGGCGCCGAACAATTCGGCTTCAATCAGTTCGGCCGGCAGGGCGCCGCAGTTGAGCACCACGAACGGCCCTTCGCGCACCGAAGAATTGGCCTGGATGATGTCGGCGATGCGTTCCTTGCCGGTGCCGTTGGGACCGGTGATCAGCACCGGCACGTCGGCGCGGGCGACCTGGCAGGCGAGCGCGATCACGCGTTCGGTGGCGGGATCGTTCCACACCATATGGCGCAGGTTGTAGCGCTCCAGTTCGCGCCGCTGGCGCAGTTCGTCGCTGCGGTGCTGGTTCAGGGCGCGGTTGGCCTGGCCCAGTTCCAGGAGGTTGCGCACGGTGGCGATCAGGCGCTTGTCGTCCCACGGCTTGGACAGGTAGTCGGCGGCGCCAGCCTTGATCAGGTCGACTGCGGCGTCAAGGTGGGTCCAGGCAGTCAGCAGGATGACGGGCAGGTCGGGGTGGTGCTTGCGGATGGCGCGGAACAGTTCCACGCCTTCGGCACCGGAGGTGGTGTCGGCGCTGAAGTTCATGTCCTGCACCACCAGGTCGATGCTGGCGCTGCGCTGGCCGAGCAGGGCAAGGCCTTCTGCGGGCGAGGCGGCGTGCAGCGATTCGATATCGTGCAGCGAGAACAGGACTTCGAGGGCGACCGCGACCGCGGTGTTGTCGTCGATGATCAGTACGGTTGGCATGTCAGGAGAATAACATGGCCCGGCCAAATGGCCAGGCCGTAAGGGAACATCAGGCGGAGCGGGTTGCCATCGCCGGCGAGATGGAGGCGGCGCGCCACGCGGGGCCATATACGGCGGCGATGCCGAGCGCCCAGGAAGCGAGGGCGCCCACGACCATGTACTCGGCCGGCAGGCGCGCCAGTTCCAGTTTCGACACCAGCAGCTGGTTCAGGGCCAGCGCCCCCAGCAGGCCGCCGGCAATCCCGGTGGTGGTGATCATCAGGTTTTCAGTCACGAAGTAGCGCAGGATGTCGATCTTGCGCGCCCCCAGCGCACGGCGAATGCCGATCTGCTTGCGGCGCTGCGTGACCCACAGGCTGGCCATGCCGACGATGCCGCTGGCCGTCACCACCATCAGCAGCACGCTGACGGTGATCAGCATCCAGCACAGCGCGTTGTCGGCCTTGTAGCGTTTGGCGCGCTCCTCGGACTGGGTGGTGGTGTGCAGCACCACCTGGCCGCGATGCAGCTTGCGCAGCGCTTGCTCGGCATCCTTGATGGCGCGGTCGCGCTGGCCGGCTTCGGCGCGCACCGTGTACAGGTTGCGCCACGTGCCGGTCAGGCGCATCGCCACCATGGTCGACCACTCGCCTTCCGCGCCCATGGCGGCGCCGGGAGTCTGCAGCGTTTCCACCACGCCTACCACGGTCACTTCGCGCGCCTCCGGACCGGTGCCGTAGAACATCTTCTTGCCGACATAGCTGGCGGCGTCGGGCCACACTTTCTGCCCCAGCGCCTTGCTGACCAGGGCCACGCTGGCGAAGGCCTTGCTGGTATTGCGGTCGACTTCCACCACGTCCTGCGCGTTGAAGTCGCGCCCGTCCACCAGTTTCAGGCCCCAGGTCTTGACCAGCGAATCGGGCGTGAGGTACAGGGTCGGGCTGGCGCTGGTGCGCAACTGGTCGCGGCTGGCGGCGACGCTGTTGTAGTTGCCTGAATTGGACAGGGCGATCTGGTTGGTGTCGGCCACCGAGACCACGCCCGGGATGGCGCGCAGTGCGGCAGCCTGCGCCTGCTGCGCCGCCAGCTGCTCTTCATGGCCGCCGGGACGCAGCGGCTTGACGCTGATGTTGAACACTTGCTCTTCGTTGGCGATGCCGGTCGGGCGCGCGGCGACGGCCTGGCGCACACTGACGATGTGCAGCGCGTTGGCCAGGATGGCAAGGCTGAGCGCCACTTGCACGGCGACCAGGATCGGGCCGGTTTTGGAGCGCATCAGCGCGGAAAAGATTGGTTTGATTTCCATGATAATTACCTCACTGCGATTTCAGTTGCAGGGCCGGGGTGACCTGGCAGGCGCGCCAGGTCGGCAGCAGGCCGGCCAGCACGGCGGCACTGACCGACATGACAAAGGTCGCCAGCAGCATCATCCAGTCCATTCTGGTGGTGACGGCAATCTGTTCCGAGATGCTGCCGATCAGGGCCAGCGCGCCCAGTGCCAGCAGCAGGCCGAGGACGCCGCCGGCCAGGCCGACCACGGCGCTCTCGATCATGAACTGGCAGAAGATTTCCTTGCGCGAGGCGCCAAGGGCGCGGCGCACGCCCACTTCCGGCGCCCGTACCGAGAATTTCGCCAGCAGCAGGCCGACCGTATTGACCAGGCAAAGCAGCAGGAAACCGAAGGCCAGCATGGCCGACAGGCGGCTGTCCTTGCCCACCACTTTCTGGTCTTCCAGCCATTCCATCACGTTGAACAGCTCATTCGGCGCGGAGCGCTGCAGGCGGCCCAGCTTGCGCTGCTCGGCGGCGTAGGCGTCGAGCCAGGCTTGCAGTTGCGGGCGCTCGGCCGCCGAGTGCAGTTCGAACCAGAACTGGATCCAGATGCATTCCGAGTCGAGCAGGGCCTGGTAGCCCGGCGCGCGCTCGGCGCTGCAGCTCATATTGCCGCTCTGCCCGAACTCGTGGCGGATCGCGTTGTGGAAGGGGATGTAGAAATCGTCCTCACTGCCAAAGGCGCCGGGACCGCCGACGATGCGGTGATAACGCGGCACCGGCTTCCAGTTGCCGTACACCCCGACTACGGCGTAGTCGAAGCCGAGCATGCGCACGCGCTGGCCGACCGGGTTGGCGCTGCCGAACAGGCGCTCGGCCAGTTTGCTGCTCAGGACCACCACGTCGGCGCCGGCCTTGTCCTCGGCCTCGCTCCATGGGCCGCCGTGCACGAAGGGCACTTCGAACATGGCGAAGAAGTCGCGCGTCGGCGTCAGCCCTTCGGCGGAAAACACCGGCAGGTCCTTGCGTGCCGGTTCGATGGTGCCGTCCACGCCGCGTATGGCGGTGCGGCGGTCGCCCTGGCCGGAGGCGAGCAGGTTGACGGCGTCGCGGTAGGACATTTCATCGCCTTCGCGTTCGCCCGGCGTGTAGCCTTTGAGCGGGCCGTTGTCGATGCGCGGCACCAGCAGGCGCTCGCTCTTGTGCGGGATCGGGTCGCCCGACATCACGTGCAGGATGGTCAGGGTCGACACGCTGGCTGCCACGCCGACCGCCAGGATCAGCACCATCAGCGCCGTCAGCACCGGGTTGCGGCGCAGGCTGCGCACGCCCAGCAGGAAGTAGTAATGGAACATCTCAGGCCTCCTTGGCCACTACCAGCGATGGCGATTTACGCACCAGGTCGGACACCTGGCCGTCGATGATGTGGACGTTGCGCTGGGTGCGCTGGGCCAGTTCCGGATCGTGGGTCACCATCAGGATGGTGGTGCCCTCGGCGTTGATCTCTTCCAGCAGCTCCATCACGCCGCGCGCCATCTGGGTATCCAGGTTGCCGGTCGGTTCGTCGGCCAGCAGCAGCTTGGGCGAGCCGGCCAGGGCGCGCGCGATGGCCACGCGCTGCTGCTGGCCGCCCGACAGTTCGGCCGGGTAGTGGCGCATGCGCGAGGCCAGGCCGACCTTGGCCAGCGCGTCTTCGATGCGCTCCTTGCGTTCGGCCGTGTTGAAGCCGCGGTAGCGCAGCGGCACGTCGACGTTGTCGAACAGGCTCAAGTCGGGGATCAGGTTGAAGCCCTGGAAGATGAAGCCCAGTTTTTCATTGCGCAGGCGGGAGCGCGCATTGTCGTCCATGCCTTTGACGTTGATGCCGTCCAGCACGTAGTCGCCGCTGGTGAAGTCTTCCAGCAGGCCGGCGATGTTCAGGAAACTGGTCTTGCCGGAGCCGGAAGGGCCGGTGACGGTGACGAATTCGCCCTGTTTGACTTCGATCTCGAAGCCGCGCAGCGCGTGGGTTTCGATCATGTGGGTGCGATACACTTTGCTCAGGTTATTCATGCGCAGCATGCTTAATCTCCGTAGGGGGTTATTTATTGATCGAGACGCGTTTGGCGTTCTCAAAGTTTTCGCTACCGGCGATCACGATCCGGTCGCCTTGTTTCAATCCATTGACGATTTCCACGGCTGCCACGCTGGTGGCGCCCAGCTGCACCGGAGTGCGCACGGCAATGCCGTCCTGCAGCAGGTAGACATAGCGGCCGCCTTCCGATTCGACGAACGGGCCGCGCTGCACCATCAGCACGTTTTGCTTCTCGTCGATCAGCAGGCGCGCCGATACGCGCTGGCTCTGGCGCAGGCCTTCCGGCTGCTGGTCGAAGCGCACGCGCGCCAGCACCTGGTTCTTCACCACCTCCGGCGACAGGGCCGACAGCTTGCCCTTGGTTTTCACGCCGGCCACTTCGATTTCGGCGGTCATGCCAAGGCCGAGGTCGTTGACGTAGGACTCGGGCACTTCCAGTTCCACTTCGAGCTGCGACAGGTCGACCAGCGTCATGAGCGGGGAGTTGGCCTGCACCACGCTGCGGTTGGCGACCGACAGGGTGCCGATGAAGCCGTCCACCGGCGCGCGCACGGTCAGTTCGTCGACGCGGCGCTGGGCGTTGGCCAGCGACAGCTTCTGGCGCTCCATCTGCGCGGTCTTGGTTTTCAGTTCCAGCGACACGTTGTCGCTTTCCAGTTCGGCGGCCTGCCTGGTGTGCCTGGCGCGGATGTCGGCAGCTGCCACCGCGTCCTTGGCCTTCTGCATATCGATCTTGGCGATGATGCCTTCGGTCGACACGCTTTCGTAGCGCTGCAGGGTGCGCATGGCGGAGATGCGCTCGATTTCGGCGGTGTCGGCTTCGCGCTGCGCGGCCAGCTTCTGCTTGCGGGCCAGGATCTGCTGGCGCGCGACTTCCGCTTGCAGTTCGCCGAACAGGGTCTGCTCTTTTTTCAGTTCGTCCGTCAGGTCGGGCGATTCCAGCACGGCCAGCACCTGGCCTTTCTTGACCGTGTCGCCGGCGTGCACCTTCAGTTCGACCGTGGAGGTGGAAGTCGAATACAGGGTTGGACTGACGGCGGCCACGATGCGGCCGTTGACGGCGGCGTCGCGGATCAGCGTGCCGCGCGTGACTTCGCCGATGCGCAGGCGCGCGGCGCTGATCGACTGCTCGCTACCGCTCCAGTTTTTCAGCAGGCTGAAGCCGGCCGCGGCCAGCGCCACGCCGGCCAGCAGCAGCAGCACTGTGCGGCGCGGGAAGCGGCTGGCGGGCGCTGCGATCACTTGGTCCTGGTGTGAGGTGTCGCGAATCATGTTCTTGTTCCTGGTGATGGTGATTTGGTCAAGGTAGTTAATGCATGAAGCGTGCCAGGATCTAAGTTGTTGATTTTTATGAGGTCCGTGACCACGGCCCGGCTGTCCGCGAGCGTCCACCGCGTCCGCCTGTCCGTCGCCGCGAAGCGGGCTACTTGATTTTTTAGTAAGCGGATATACTTGTTGGCTTAACTTTATGGCAAGGAGTGGTTCTGTGGAGTATCCGTTCCCGGACAGCGCAGTGGCGCGCTACGACGAGCTGGCGGCCAGCAGTGGCAACGGCGCGGTGGATGATCAGAGCTGGCAGGATTTGCTGCTGTCGCCCTATCTCGCTGAAGTCGGCGCCGGCGCCAGCATCTTCGGTCGCCAAGTGCTGTATCGGCGCTTGCGGCGCGGCGCGGCACTTGCATCGTCCGGGCGTGTCCGCGCTTTGCTCGCGGACAGCGGCGCGCGGGAACGGCTGGCCTTGCAGCTCGCGCCCTTGCGCAAGGCCAGCGCGGAAGTCACCGGGTCGCTGTTCGTCGCCGTCGCTGACGCCGCAGCCACCACTGCGCCCGTGGAACAGTCGCCACTGCCGGCCGTGCCACGCTGGTCGGCCTGGCTCTGGCTGGTGCCGTTGGCTTTCCTCGCCAGCGCCGTTGCCAGCGTCTTCTGGCTGAGCGCCCTGGTGCCGGCGGTCCTGCTGTCGCTGGTCTTGATGGCGATCCAGATCGCGTTTCATGCGCGCATCCAGCAATGGGCCGCCATCGCCGAAGCGCTGCAATTGCAGCTCTATGCGCACAGCCGGCAAGCGGATGCGCCCGGCGCCGCACATGCCGCCCAATTGCGCGCCGGGCTGGCACGCAATGCGTTCTCCACCGCGCCTGGCGTCGCAGAATATGCGGACTGGGTCATGTTGGCGAACCTGAAGCACTATTTCGCTACGCGCCGCCTGGTGCGGGACCATGCGCCTTTCCTGCGCGAGAGCTATGAGCTGGCGGCCGGCCTGGATGCCGACCTTGCATTGGCGCGCCACCTGTCCGCGCAAGCGCATTGGTGCTGGGCGGAGGAGGGCTGGGAGCAGGAGATTCACCTGCGAGCGGTACGCCACCCGTTGCTGCCCGATGCGCAGCCGCTGGAGCTGTCGCTGGAAGGGAAGAGTGCCTTCATCAGCGGCCAGAATGGCATCGGCAAAAGCACCTTGCTGCGTACGGTCGGCCTGAACCTGCTGGCGGCACGCGCTTTCGGCTTCTGCTACGCGGAGGCGGCGCGGGTGCCGAACCTGCCGGTGTATGCCAGTATGCACAACGAGGACGCGCTGGATGGCGGCGAAAGCCTCTATCAATCGGAGCTGCGCCGCGCGCACGAATTGCTGGCGCTGGCAAAAGAGCCGCAGCGCGCGGTCTTCATCATCGACGAGATCTTCCGCGGCACGAACCACCTGGAGTCGGTGTCAGCCTCCGCCGCGGTGCTGGAACAACTCGCCGGCCGCGGTACTGTGCTGGTGTCCTCGCACAATGTGGTGCTGGCGCAGTTGCTGGAGACATGCTGCCTGCCGTTGCTGGTGCAAAAGCGCGCCGACCGCCTGGTGCTGACGCCCGGTGTGCTGGCCGAAACCAACGGCCTGACACTGCTGGCCCAGGCCGGCTTCGACCCTTCCCTCGAACAACGCGCGCGCGACGTCTACAAACGCCTCAGCGGCCGGCTGCTGCCGGCATAGGGCGCAGCGTCTTGCGGCGCAGCCAAAGCCTGGTCAGGCCGTACATGATCGCGATCACCATCATCCACGCGGCATAGACCACGCCCAGCGACGGCTGGTAACCGTTTGGCAGGGTAAGACCTCCGGGCCCGCCTTGCGGTATCGCGCCGTAGCGCAGCATGAAATACGGCCCCGAAAGGAAGTGGATCATGGCAATGTGGATCACGTAGAAGAACATCGGCGTGCCGCCGAACAGCATCAGCAGCGGCACGGGACGCAAGCGTTCGAACCACGCCAGCACAGGCAGCGCAATGCCGATCGTCACGCACAAGTAGAGCAGCGAGGGCGGGTATTTGTGCACGCGGATGAAGGAAAGGAAATCCCACACCAGGCCGCGTCCTTGCGGCGCCCAGGGATCGGGATCGCCGTAGAAATTCCCGCTGCGCAGGGCGACGAAGAGCAACAGCAAGACGCAGCCGGCGATCACCAGGAAACGCTGCCGGCGTGCCGCCTGCCACTGGAACACGGGCCCCAGCGCGTAGCCGGCCGCGATCAGTCCAAGCCATGGCATCAACGGATACGCGAGATACACGCCGTAATTCCCGGCCACCGGCCAGAAGCCGCGCTGGTGCCACGCCAGCCACAGGGGATGGCTGGACTGGATCGTGTCGAGCAGGTTGTGCGGCAGGATCAGCAGCGCCGCAATGGCCGCTACGGCTGGCATGGGCAGCCATGCCAGCCCGGCCAGGAAAATCATCCCCATGCCCAGCGCCCACAGTACCTGCAGGATGGTGACGTTATATCCGAACTGCCAGCTGAAACTGATCCACGTTGCTTCAAGCACCAGCAGCAGCAGGCCGCGCGTGAGGAGGTAGCGCGACAAGGATGGGGTGCCGCACCGGGTGCCGCGCAGGAAGGCCGAAGTGCCGGCCAGCAGCACGAAGGTGGACGCGCACAGATGCGTGATCCAGCGCGTGGCAAACCACAACGGCGTGGTCTGCGCCAGGTCTTCCGGATCGAACAGCGCGGCGCCGAAGAAATCGCGGGTATGGTCCAACGCCATCAACACAATTACCAGGCCGCGCAGCATGTCGATGCTGGCGAGCCGCTTCGTAGTCTGCATGCTCGTCCCCATTATTTATTTGCTATGCATTGTGGGCGTGAATTGCCATCCAGGCAAATATTTAATTTCTGTCTTGACAGAAATTTGTGTAAGCATAGAATGGCTGGCATGGAACTGAAACCGATAGCCGAACGTTTTGTACTGCACTGGGGCGAGATGGGTTCGCGCTGGGGTGTCAACCGCACCGTGGCGCAAATCCACGCGCTGTTGTACCTGGCCGCGCGGCCAATGGACGCTGAGGAAATCCAGCAAACGCTGGGGGTGGCGCGCTCCAATGTCAGCAACAGTCTGAAAGAGCTGCAATCCTGGAGCCTGGTGAAAGTGGTGCACCTGAAAGGCGACCGCCGCGACCATTTCGAAACTTCGACGGACGTGTGGGAGCTGTTCAAGCTGATCGTAGCCGGCCGCCGCCAGCGCGAGATTGACCCGACTGCCGCCGCGCTGACCGAATGCCTCGCCAATCCAGCAATGGCCGACGAGGACCAAGGCACGCGCGAACGGATCGAGGAAACGCTGAAGTTCATCGAGGTGATGGCAACGCTGTCGGATGAACTGCTGCGCTACAAGCCGGAAACGCTGATGAAGACCTTGGGCGTGAGCGCCAAGATCAGCCGGGCCATCCGCGGCAAGTAGTGAAGCAGCAGCAGCGGGCAGCAATGCCCGTTTTTTTTGAATTGATTATTTCTGTTTTTACAGAAATTACTGTCAGTAAGGAGTGGCGCATGAAGGTCCTGGTCTGCGGTGCCTCCGGGTTCATCGGCACTGCTGTTGCCGCGCGGCTGGCGGCAGCCGGCCACCACGTGCTGCGCGGCGTGCGCCATGTCGAGCGGGCCGGCGACGTGGCAATCGACTACGGCGCAGACTTGCAGCCGTGCGCCTGGCTGGATCGCTTGCGTGGCGTGGACGCCGTGGTGAACGCCGTGGGCATCATCCGCGAAAACGGCGCGGCAAGTTTCGAGGCCTTGCACTCAGGCGCACCGGCGGCGTTGTTCGCAGCGTGCGCCGAGGCCGGCGTGCGGCGCGTGGTGCAGGTTTCGGCGCTCGGCGCCGGGCAAGGCGACACCGCCTACTTCGCCAGCAAGCGCGCGGCGGACGAGGTTTTGATGTCGCTGCCGCTGGAATGGATCATCCTGCGGCCAGCACTGGTCTTCGGCCGCGAAGGCGGTTCGGCGGCGATGTTCTGCCGCCTGGCCAGCATGCCGCTGACGATCGCGCCGGCATTGGGCGCGGCGCGCTTCCAGCCGCTGCATGTCGACGACCTGGCGGATGCGGTGGTTGCCGCGCTCGACCCGGAAACGCCGGCGCAGCGCGTGTTCGATATCGCCGGCAGTACTGCCGTCGGCTACGAGGGCATGCTGGCTGCCTACCGCAGTGGCATGGGCTTTGCGCCGGCGCCGGTGCTGCGCGTTCCGGCGGCGCTAATGGCGCTTGCCGCCAGGGCCGGCCGCAGCTTGCCCGCGGCCCTTCTCACGCCGGACAACTGGAGGATGCTGCGCGCGGGAAGCGCGTTGGCGCAAGGCGATACTGCCGGCGCCGCGGCAACGCGCGAACTGCTTGGCCGCGCGCCGCGCGCCGTAACCGATTTCATCCCGTCCGCCGAGCGCGAAGTGTTTCGCCTGCGCGCGCTGGCAGCATGGCGCGCCAGCTTGCTGCGCTGGACCCTGGCCATCGTCTGGCTGGCGACCGCCTTGGTGAGCGCCTTGATCTACCCCCGCGCCGGCAGCCTGGCCCTGCTGGCAGGCGTCGGCATCCAGGGCGTGCCGGCCGTCGTGGCGCTGTACGGCGCCGCTGCGCTGGACGCCGCACTCGGCATCGCCTGCATCATGCGCCCGCGGCGCGCTCTCTGGCTGGCGCAGGGCGCGCTGATACTCGGCTATAGCGTGGCGATCGCGGCCTGCCTGCCGGAATACCTTTGGCATCCCTTTGGCCCCTTGCTGAAGAACCTGCCGATCCTGGCCATCCTGGTCATTTTGTATGCAGAGGAAAAAACATGGACTACCTGACCATCAAGACCATCCACATCCTGTCCTCGGTGCTGCTGGTCGGCACCGGTTTCGGCACCGCGTTCTATCTGTTTTTCGCGAACCGCTCGAAATCGGTGGAAGCGATTGCCGTAGTCTCGCGGCTGGTGGTGCGCGCCGACTGGTGGTTCACCACGCCGGCCGTGATCGTGCAACCCTTGTCCGGCGCCTGGATGATTTACCTCGCAGGCTATCCGCTGGACGCATTCTGGATCAAGGCTTCGCTGGCGCTGTATGCCCTGGCGGGCGCTTGCTGGCTGCCGGTGGTGTGGTACCAGGTCAGGATGGGCAGGATGGCGCTGGCGGCGCATGCGGCCAATACCGAGCTGCCAGCGCAATACTGGCGCTATGCGCGGCGCTGGGAACTGCTCGGCTATCCGGCGTTCATCGCCATGCTTGCCGTGTACTGGCTGATGGTGCACAAGCCGGTGTAAGCGCTGCCGCTTACTTGTCCTGCGACTGCGGCTTGCCCTTGTCGATCACTTCGCGGCAGTCGCCCTTGAACTTTGCGTTGTCGTAGTTGGTCCAGCCGTAGCTGTCGACCACCCGCTTGTGCACCTGGAAGTCCTTGTTGAGGAAACTCCAGGACGGCTTGTCGTCCGGATAGCGGATGTTCGCCACGTCCAGCATGGTGTGGAAAATGTTCTCCGTCGCCAGCTTGGCCTTGCGGTTGCGCAGCAAGGCGCCCACCTTGGACGGATAGTGCTCCAGGTACTGGTCGGAGAACCACATGAAGGCCGGCACATGGAATTCGTAGTCCGTGTTGTGGCCGTGGAAGGCCAGGCGGCAGGAACCGTCATACAAGGTCTGGCCGTGGTCCGCGACGTACAGCATCGAAGCCAGCTGCCCGGTGCCTTTCAGGTCGGCGATCACCTGCGCCAGGAACCAGTCGGTGTACAGGATCGAATTGTCGTAGCTGTTATTCAGTTGCGGCTTGATCTTCAGGTCGGTGTACACCGGTTTGTCGATGCCGAACAGCGACGGCTGCCATTTGTCGAACTCTTTCGGATGGCGCTGGCTGTAGTTCCAGTGGCTGCCCAGCGAATGCAGCACGATCAGCTTTTTCGGCGACGGGTCGGCCAGCGCGCGTTTGAGCGGCTCGAACAGCACGTCGTCGTAATTGGAATGGTTGGTGAAGCCGCCCAGGTTGAGGAACTGGATCACGTCGGCCTCTTTGGCAAACACCGATACCGGCGTGTCGTACTGGCCGAACGAGATCTGGTTCGACAGCCACCATGTCTTGAAACCCGCTTCCTTGTAGGCGGTCAGGAAGGACTTCTCGCTGAAGCCGTCCTTCAGGCTCTGGGTGGCCGGCTTGCGCGAAATAATGACCGGCACCGACAGGCGCGTCGCCGACACCGACGTGATCACGTCCGACAGCGGCACCAGGTTGCTTTCCTTGCCCAGCAAGGGATTGGTTTCGCGCTTGTAGCCGTTCAGGCTCCAGCGGTCGTAGCGCGAAGATTCGCCCAGCACCATCACCACGATTTCCGGCTGCTGGCCGCCATCGACCTGCCGCGCGCCGAACTCGAAGCTGGCGCTGCGTTCATCCAGTTCGGACAGGTAGCGCCGTTCCTTGTAAAAGTCATAGCCGCGCGCGCCCAGGCCAAAGGGCCACGATTCGATGAACTGGCCCGGATCGACAGGCAGCCGCGCCCAGTAAGGCAGGGCCGGACCAGGCAGGTGCAGCATGTGGGCGCCGGCCACTGCGGCGTGCGACGAGGCGCTTTCGCTGGCGCTGTCGTCGGCCGACGCGCTCATGCTTGCGCTTGCGCTATTGGCCGCGGTACTGGCCGCCGTGCGTTCGGGCGCCGCGTCGATGCCGAATTCATAGCCCCAGGCTGCAGCCGCTGCCAGCATGGCCAGCGCGAACAGCGCCAACCAGCGCGAGCCGCCGGTCCAATCCAAGCCGCGCGTCTGGCGGGCGGCGCGGAAGCTCAGCACCCACCACACGGCCACGCCCACCATCACCGCCAGCATGCTCCACACTTTGCGGCCGAGGAATTCCATCGCTTCCTGCGGACTGGTTTCGGCCAGGATGCCAAGGTGGTGGGTGGAAATGCCCTGGCCGTAGAATACGAACAGGTAGATCTCCGTGGGCAAGGCCAGGAAGGCGGGCACCAGCAGCCAGTGGAAATAGGCCGGCCGCTTGAACAGCGCCCACACGGTGACCCAGGCCACGCACTCGACCCCCAGCAGCTGCCATGGCTGTTCCATCGGTTTGCCCAGCATCAATGGCACGAAGGGCACAGCGGATAGCGCCAGGTAGCTAAACAGGATGAACAGGTGTGAAGGGCGCGGCAGCATTGCTTACAGGAAAGTACAAAATGATCGCTATTATGATGCCAATAGCGGGCCGTGGGGCGTCCCAATACTGCCACTTTATTCAGCATGCCGGTTGACTGAGCTGTTAACCAGGTATATACTCGCGAGTTCTCAATTTAGTCTGCGCATCGTATACGCGTTTGTTTGAGCGACGTTTAGCGCACTCTAAGAGATACCGTTTTAGCCCCCGGGCAAGGCTGCCTGGGTTGTCAATGCTGTAATTTTGTTGGATTTAAAACGATGCCAACCATCAACCAATTGATTCGCCAACCACGTACCAAGCTGGTCGTGAAGAGCAAATCGCCGGCACTTGAAAACTGCCCGCAAAAGCGTGGCGTGTGCACCCGTGTGTACACCACCACTCCTAAGAAGCCTAACTCGGCACTGCGTAAAGTTGCAAAAGTGCGCCTGACCAACGGTTTCGAAGTGATTTCGTACATCGGCGGTGAAGGCCACAACCTGCAGGAACACAGCGTTGTCCTGCTGCGCGGCGGTCGTGTAAAAGACTTGCCGGGTGTGCGTTACCACATGGTCCGTGGCTCTCTGGATACCCAGGGCGTTAAAGACCGTAAGCAAGCTCGCTCCAAGTACGGTGCGAAGCGCGCTAAGGCCGCTAAGAAGTAATTTGCAATTTAACTGAGTTGAGGCGGTCGCGAGACCGAGTAAGTGGATGGCTATGATGGCCACCGCGAGTGCCAAATGAGAGGCGCTCAACTGAAGAAAAGGAAATGACATGCCACGTCGTCGTGAAGTACCCAAGCGCGAAATTCTGCCGGATCCAAAATTCGGTAGCACCGAAGTCGCTAAATTCGTTAACGTTCTGATGCTGTCCGGCAAGAAGTCGGTTGCAGAAAACATCATCTACGGTGCCTTTGACCACATCCAATCCAAGTCCGGCAAGGACCCGCTGGAAGTGTTCACCGCAGCGATCAACAACGCCAAACCAATGGTTGAAGTGAAGTCCCGCCGCGTCGGTGGTGCTAACTACCAGGTTCCAGTCGAAGTGCGCCCAGTGCGCCGCCTGGCCCTGTCCATGCGTTGGCTGCGTGAAGCCGCTAACAAGCGCTCCGAAAAGTCCATGCCACAGCGCCTGGGCGGCGAGCTGCTGGAAGCCGCGGAAGGCCGTGGCGGCGCGATGAAGCGTCGTGACGAAGTCCACCGTATGGCTGAAGCGAACAAGGCGTTCTCGCACTTCCGCTTCTAATACGTTTGGCCAGCCTTTACTGGCTGGCCTTGTTCAAGCCGGGCACATTTTTCTCGAAAAGATGCTGCTCGGTTTTGTCCATTCAAAGATTTAGGATCAATTATGGCCCGCAAGACCCCCATTGAGCGCTACCGTAACATCGGTATCTCCGCTCACATCGACGCCGGTAAGACCACCACCACCGAACGCGTCCTGTTCTACACCGGCGTGAACCACAAGATTGGTGAAGTGCACGACGGCGCTGCCACCATGGACTGGATGGAGCAGGAACAAGAGCGCGGCATTACCATTACCTCGGCAGCGACGACCTGCTTCTGGAATGGTATGGCCAACAACTTCAAGCCACACCACATCAACATCATCGACACCCCAGGGCACGTTGACTTCACCATTGAAGTTGAGCGTTCCATGCGCGTGCTGGATGGCGCTTGCATGGTTTACTGCGCAGTGGGCGGCGTGCAGCCACAGTCTGAAACCGTATGGCGCCAGGCTAACAAGTACAAAGTGCCGCGTCTGGCCTTCGTGAACAAGATGGACCGTACCGGCGCCAACTTCTTCAAGGTCTACGAGCAGATGCGTTCGCGCCTGAAGGCCAACCCAGTCCTGATCCAGATCCCGATCGGCGCCGAAGACAACTTCAAAGGCGTGATTGACCTGGTCAAGATGAAGGCCATCATCTGGGACGACGCGTCCCAGGGCATGAAGTTCGACTACATGGACATCCCGGCCGAACTGGCTGACTCCGCACAAGAGTGGCGCGAGAAGATGGTTGAAGCCGCTGCTGAAGCCAACGAAGAACTGATGAACAAGTACCTGGAAGAAGGCGAACTCTCTGAAGAAGAGATCAAGACCGCCCTGCGCCAGCGTACCATCGCTTCGGAAATCGTTCCGATGATGTGCGGCACCGCCTTCAAGAACAAGGGCGTGCAAGCCATGCTGGACGCCGTGATCGAATACCTGCCGTCGCCGATCGACATCGCTGACGTTGCCGGTACCGATGACGACGAACAGCCAGCCACCCGTAAAGCTTCGGACGAAGAAAAGTTCGCTGCGCTGGCATTCAAGATCATGACCGACCCGTTCGTGGGCCAGCTGGCATTCTTCCGCGTCTACTCCGGCGTGGTGAATGCAGGCGACACCATCTACAACTCGGTCAAGCAGCGTAAAGAACGCCTGGGCCGTATTCTGCAGATGCACGCCAACCAGCGTGAAGAGATCAAAGAAGTCCGCGCCGGCGACATCGCCGCTGCCGTGGGCCTGAAGGACGTGACCACCGGCGAAACCCTGTGCGATCCATCCTCGATCATCACCCTGGAAAAGATGGTGTTCCCAGAGCCGGTGATCCAGCAGGCTGTCGAGCCTAAGACCAAGGCTGACCAGGAAAAGATGGGCCTGGCCCTGAACCGCCTGGCACAGGAAGATCCTTCGTTCCGCGTGAAGACCGACGAAGAATCCGGCCAGACCATCATCGGTGGTATGGGCGAGCTGCACCTGGAAATTATCGTTGACCGTATGAAGCGCGAATTCGGCGTGGAAGCAACCGTTGGCAAGCCACAGGTTGCATACCGCGAAACCGTGCGCAAGTCGGTGTCCGACGTGGAAGGCAAGTTCGTCAAGCAGTCCGGTGGCCGCGGCCAGTACGGTCACGCCGTTGTTACCCTGGAACCACAGGAACAAGGCAAGGGCTTCGAATTCGTCGACGCGATCAAGGGCGGTGTGATTCCTCGCGAATTCATCCCTGCGGTGGAAAAAGGCGTGCGCGAAACCCTGAACAATGGTGTTCTGGCAGGCTACCCAGTGGTTGACGTCAAAGTCACCCTGACCTTCGGCTCCTACCACGACGTTGACTCGAACGAAAATGCATTCCGCATGGCCGGTTCGATGGCGTTCAAGGAAGCTTGCCGTCGCGCCAGCCCAGTGATCCTGGAGCCAATGATGGCTGTGGAAGTCGAGACTCCGGAAGACTACGCCGGTACCGTGATGGGCGACCTGTCGTCCCGCCGCGGTATGGTGCAGGGCATGGACGAGATCCCAGGCGGCGGCGGCAAGATCATCAAGGCAGAGGTACCTCTGTCCGAGATGTTCGGCTACTCGACCATCCTGCGTTCCGCGACCCAGGGCCGCGCGACCTACACCATGGAGTTCAAGCACTACTCCGAGGCGCCTAAGCACGTGATCGACGCAATCGTCACCGCCAAAGCGAAGTAAAATAAATAATTACCCGGGCGGGGGAGATCCTCCCGCCCGGAATTGACCTTAAATCAAAGTTCTGAGGAAGAATTAAAATGGCAAAAGAAAAGTTCGAGCGGACTAAACCGCACGTGAACGTTGGCACCATCGGTCACGTTGACCACGGCAAGACCACCCTGACCGCAGCTATCGCTACCGTCCTGTCGAAGAAATTCGGCGGCGAAGCCAAAGCTTACGACCAGATCGACGCTGCTCCAGAAGAAAAAGCACGCGGCATTACCATCAACACCGC
>NZ_LMIC01000015.1:0-80954 GCF_001428585.1 Duganella sp. Root198D2
GAGCTGCATTGGGCCGCGGTCACCAAAGCACAAGGCAAATTGCCGGCCTTACTGCAACGACTACGCCAGCGCTTAATAGACCTGCACAATGAACAACGGCCCGGTGGTTCGCACGACCGGGCCGTTAAAGCCCTACCTCAACGCTATGCAGTCAAAGTTCTCAAAAGAGATCTTAACTGAACGGCATTAGCCCCTCCGGGCGGTTTTTTTATTGGCAGCCGTCTTCTGTTTGCAGCTGTATGCGCTTGCCGGCGTGAATTTCCTTGACTTTTCCGTCAACCATTACGTAGCGGATGGCCAGTTCGCGGTCGCCCGTTTCCACCATCAGCCAGTCGGCATGCTGGGGATGCGGCTTTACCGCGTCGCCATACACGCGCTGCAGCTTGGATGCCGGATCCCCGATCCGCACGCCGCGTTCGGTGCCATAGCCACTCGACACGTCGACACGCGCCACCACCTTTTTCACGAAGGTCACTTCAACGTTCGGGTAACGCTTGGAGCGCGCCACGCGACACACCTTGTTTTCAGTGATCATCGAGTCCGGTTCCAGGCCGCCAAAGGTCTTGCCCAGGTTCTCGTATTGGGCGCCCACCTTGTACGGACCCAGACCATCCGGTTTAATGACCCAGTTCGGCCCGGCCTGGGCACTTCCCGCCAGCGTCATTGCCAACGACAAAATCCACCACTTCACAGCAGCCTCCTTAAAATATTTACTCATGGAAACAGCATACTCTTAAGAGTGAAGTCACGCCAACACGAATTGCGGGCCATCCCATCCATACGGGCCATCCGCCGCGCCGAATGCGCGACACTGGCGGTCTCGCCGCGCGTGACCTGCACCGCCTCGGCCTTCCAGGCCGTAGCCGACAGGATAGCCGTAGCGTAAAAGTCGCGGCAGGCATTGCAATGGCAATGCGCGTGCGCCGCAGGCTCGCCCCGAAGTTCGAACGCGGCAACGCCGCACATGCATTCGGCCGTCGAGGTTCCAGTCATTCATCCTCCCAAAAACAAAACGGCCCCAAAGGGCCGTCTTATTGAAAGGTCGATCCGGCTTACGCGTAGCTGCGCAGGCGCATCGAGAACTCTTGCAGGGACTTGATGCCGGACGCTTCAGCGCGCTCGCACCAGTCTTGCAGCCTCTGCACCAGCTCTTCGCGGGACAGTTGCGAACGCTCCCACAGCACGCCAAGTTCCACGCGCATATTGTGCATGGTTTCCAGCGCCTTCGAGTGCTGGAACAGTTCCACCAGCTGCTGCTTCTGCGGGGCTTCCAGCTTGCCTGGTTCGCGCTGCAGCAGCTTGCGCGAAGACTTCAGGAAGCGCGTTTCGAGCTGCGGCTTGTCCTTCAGCTGCGCCAGTTCTTCTTTCCAGGCGTGCTTGACGGACTTGGCATACTTGGCCATGACGTCGTAGCGGTTGGCGATCACCGATTGCAGGGTTTCGAAATCAGCCTTCACCTTGGCCGGGTCAAACTTGGGCTTCGGAGGCATCTTCTTCACTTTGGCCAGGCCGATCATTTCCATGGCGCGGATATAGCCCCAGCCGATATCGAACTCATACCACTTGGACGACAGCTTGGCCGAAGTCGCATAGGTGTGGTGGTTGTTGTGCAGTTCTTCGCCGCCGATGATGATGCCCCAAGGGATGATGTTGGTCGCCGCATCGGAGCAGTCGTAGTTGCGGTAGCCCCACCAGTGGCCGATGCCGTTGATGATGCCGGCGGCGGTTACTGGGATCCACAGCATCTGCACGGCCCACACGGTAATGCCCTTGGCGCCGAACAGGATGAAGTCGAGGATCAGCAACAGCGCCACGCCCTGCCAGGAGAAGCGGGTGTACAGGTTCTTTTCGATCCAGTCGTCAGGCGTGCCATGGCCGTACTTCTCCATGGTTTCCTTGTTCTTCGATTCAGCGCGGTACAGCTCGGCGCCTTCCCAGAACACTTTCTTGATGCCCTTGGTAACCGGGCTATGCGGATCTTCTTCGGTATCGCACTTGGCATGGTGCTTGCGGTGGATGGCAGCCCATTCCTTGGTCACCTGGCCGGTGGTCAGCCACAGCCAGAAACGGAAGAAATGCGAAGGGATCGCGTGCAGTTCCAAAGCACGGTGCGCCTGGTGGCGGTGCAGGAAGATCGTCACGCTGGCGATGGTGATGTGGGTCAGGATCAGCGTCACGCCAACCGTTGCCCAGGCACTGATGCCGGTCACGCCATTGCTGATGAAATCGAGAACTGCGCTTAAATCCATTACAACTCCATTTGAGGTACTCCGAATAGGCGCAATTGTACGCGCATTCGCAGGTAATTAGAGGAAGGTTTTCCCGTAGGCACTGATTATTTTTTAGGCAGACTGCTCCGGCAGAGAACCGATCAGGCGGATCTCGCGTTGCGGGAACGGTACAGAAATCCCGTTTTCTTTCAAGGACTTCCAGATTGCCCGATTGACATCCGAGGTCACGCCGCCACGGCCGTTTTCCGGATCGGCGATCCAGAAAGCCAGCGCCAGTTCCAGGCCGTCGGCGCCGAAGGCTTGCAGCATGCCCGATGGCGGTTTGTCCTTCATGACACGCTCGATGGTGAGCGCAGCGTCTTCCATCAGCTTGAGCACGGCGTCGACATCGCTTTCGTAGCCGACTGTCACACGCGTGACGATCACCACGGCAGGATTGGTCAGCGAAGAGTTCTGCACCGCACCCGACACCAGCATTTCGTTCGGCACGATGGATTCCACGCCATCGGTCCCCTGCAGCACGGTATAGCGGGTATTGATCTGCGTGACCTGGCCGCTGTACTTGTCGACCGTGATCACATTGCCGATGGTCAGGCTGCGATCCAGCAAGATGATGAAGCCCGACACGTAATTGCTGGCGATCTTCTGCAAACCCAGACCCAGGCCGACACCCAGCGCGCCGCCGAACACCGACAGCACGGTCAGGTCGATGCCCACCAGCGACAGGCTGACCAGCACCGCAACCAGGATCAGCACCGCACGCCCCATGCGCGCGATCACCACGCGCAGGTTGGAGTGCATGGTGTGCAAATTCATCAAGCGCTCTTCGAGCGCCGCCCCGGCCCACATCGCCAGCAACAGCAGCACCACGACCGACACCGCCGCCTGCAAGATGGTGGCAATCGACACCTTGTGCTTGCCAAGCGGGACCAGCGTGTCGTCGAGGAAGTCAAAGAGGTCGACGTAGAAGCCGGTGATATACAGCACGAAGGCCAGCCACACCAGCAGCTGGAAAGCCTTCTCGAAATTCTGCATGCCCTCGCCCACTACCCCGCCGCGCGCAAACACGCGGCGCAGCAGGTAGAAGCCGAAGCGGATGACCGCCAGCGAACTGAAGATCGGCAGCGCCAGGTTGAACAGGTTCGTGTGCAGGTGGAAGCGGCCCAGCATTTTCTGCGAAGCCCACAACAGCACGACGACGGCCAGCGGGCCGACCACGCGGCCGAAGCTCTCCACGCCGAAGCGCGCCACATGATTGTTTGCAGTACGCGCCTTGACGCCGCGCCACAGCAGGCGCGACAAGCTCCAGCCCAGCAAAACAGACAGCACGATCGCGCCCAACTGCCACATCAGGCCCGGATCGCGCAGATCCCCCAGAAGATCATTCAGCAAATTCGCCAACGGCATCGTTCGACCTACTCCTTATGGTTCAGCCCGTGTCACACCATGGGGTCACACCCTAAGTGTGACACGGACCCAGCATTACTAAGGCTGCGCTCGTGTCACTCTCGGGGTGTGACCCCAAGGTGTGACACGGGCTGGGCTGTTACTCTTCGTCGGCCTTGGCCGGCTTGGCCATCGGCTTGCGTTCGAACACGGCGGCGAAGAAGCCGTCGGTCTGGTGTTTGTGCGGCAGCAGCTTGAGGTAGTCGCCCATTTCGAGGTTGGCGATCTTTTGCTCGGCCAGCACTTGGGACATCGGCACCAGCTCGAAATCCGGATGGGTTTCGATGAACTGCCTGGCGACAGCGTCGTTCTCTTCTTCCAGCAGCGAGCAGGTGGCGTATACCAGGCGGCCGCCGCCTTTGACCAGGCGCGCGGCGCCGTCCAGGATCGAGACCTGCTTCTCGTGCAATTCGCCGATCGCGCTTTCATCCTGGCGCCATTTGACGTCCGGATTGCGGCGCAGCGTGCCCATGCCCGAGCATGGCGCGTCCACCAGCACGCGGTCGATCTTGCCCGCCAGGCGCTTGACCTTGGCATCGCGTTCATGGGCAATGGCAACCGGGTGCACGTTCGACAGGCCGGAGCGCGCCAGGCGCGGCTTCAGCTTGGCCAAACGCTTTTCGGAGACGTCGAAGGCATACAGGCGGCCCGTGTTGCGCATCTGCGCCCCCAGCGCCAGCGTCTTGCCGCCGGCACCGGCGCAGAAGTCCACCACCATCTCGCCGCGCTTGGCGCCGAGGATCTGGGCCAGCAGCTGGCTGCCTTCGTCCTGCACTTCAATGGCGCCGGATTTGAACAGCGGCAGGTTTTGCAGCGCTGGCTTTTTCCGCAGGCGCAGGCCCAGTGGGGCGAACGGAGTCGGCTCGGCGACGATCGGCGCGGTCGCCAGTTCGGCCACCACGGCATCGCGGTCGGCCTTCATGGCGTTGACGCGCAGGTCCAGCGGCGCCGGGGTGTTCAGCGCATCGGCCATGACCAGGGTTTCCTCTTCGCCGTACTGCTTGACCAGCTTGTCGAACAGCCATTTCGGCATATTCGCGCGCATCGATTTGTGCAGCAGCGAGCGGTCGATTTCCAGCTGGCGCTTGAGCCATTCGGATTCGTCGTCCGACAGGCCCGGCAGCGCGTCGATACCGACCGCATCGGCCATGCCCAGCAGTACCAGGCGGCGCATGGTGGCGCCGCCGGAAACACCGGCTTCCGCGCGGTCGCTGAAGAAGGCTTTGTTACGCAGTACCGCGTACACCGCTTCCGCAATCGCGCCGCGTTCGCGGCCGCCCAGTTTCGGGTGCGCTTTGAAGAAGAACGACAAAGTGGTGTCGGCTGGCGCGCTGAAGCGCATGATTTCACGCAGAACGTTTTCGGCGCTGGTGAGGACGTATGGTGGCAAACGCATGATGTTCTTTCTTAATTAGTTGCGGTCAATATTGACCTTGCCATCCTCGACGCTCAAACGGCCTTCGACGAACCAGCGGATAGCACGCGGGTACATGACCCATTCCTGTTCCAGCACGCGCGCCGCCAATACGTCAGCGGTATCGCCCGGCAGGACAGGCACGGAGACCTGGTCCACCAGCGGGCCATGGTCCAGCTGCGCAGTCACGAAGTGCACGGTGGCGCCGTGCGTGGCTGCGCCCGATGCCAGGGCCTGCTCGTGCGTATGCAATCCTGGAAACAGCGGCAGCAGCGATGGGTGGATATTCAGCATGCGGTTTTCGTAGTGGCTGACAAAGCCCGGCGTGAGGATGCGCATGAAACCGGCCAGCACGACCAGGTCGGGGCTGAAGCCGTCAATGACTTCCTGCAGCGCAGCATCGAATGCTTCGCGGCTAGGGTAATCCTTGTTGCTGACTACTGCGGTCGGGATGCCGTGTTGGGCCGCAAATTCGAGGCCTTTGGCATCCGCCTTGTTGCTGATGACGGCGGCTATGCGGGCGGGCCATTGTTCGGCCTGGGCTGCACGGACCACCGCTTCCATATTGCTTCCGCGTCCGGAAATGAGGATGACGATGTTTTTCATGGCCGCCATTGTACCTGCTCAGGCGAGCCAACGCGACATTATGCTGCCCTGCAGCAAACTATGCAAGCGGGGAATGAAGGCTACTCGAACGAGTAAAAAACGCGGAATGGGACTTTCTTTTCGGCCCAGAAATCGGCCGCATCACGGAACACATCGAGCAGGCACTCGCGTGCTTCACGGTCAAATTTTTGCGTGTTTGGCAACTGTTCAAGCACCGTCAGGAAGCCAGGCTGCTCGCCTGCCTTGGCCATGGTTTCAGTCAGGGTTTCGCGCAGGGCGTCGAAATTCTTGGCGTGCGGTTTGGGGATATGGAAAGACTCGGCAATAATGCCCAGGACTTGCTGTTTGGTCAGGCCGGCATGGCAATGCGCGTACAAGAAATGCTGCCCCAGGCGCGCTGCCTCGTCCTGCAGCTCTGCCACGCGGAAGGCGCGAATAGACTGGACTAAATTAGGCGGCACAGTTATCAACAAACTCATCTTTCCCTCAAATCGACCTATCAAGTACGAGCCGCAGGCGGGTCAATGCGCCGGGGCCGGAGCTTTCGTTTCTCCCTGTCAATCTGATCCACGCCATAAGGGTAACGTGTTGTACTCTATGAATCAACCCGAAAGTGAGTCCTAACGCAAGTTTTGTTAAAAACTTACCATATTAACCCAAAAGCATGGGGTTACATTTTGTTGCCTTACTTCCCCCAAGGATACAAGCCTTGGCGTTACTATTTAGGCGTGCAATTCCCATTAAACCAAAGTGAACTGCCAAAAAGACAGAAACGAGGTATACAAAATGAAAACCAAAACTAAATTGTTTTTCGCAGCACTGAGCCTCGGCACCCTGCCGCTGGCGCACGCCCAGGCCATTGATTTCGAGGACTACGGCCGCGTCACCCGCGTCACGCCGGTGACCGAGCAGATCAACCGTCCACGCCAGGAATGCCGTACCGAATATGTCCAGGTGCAGCAGCCGCAGGAACGCGGCGTCGGGGGCAGCATCCTGGGCGGCATCCTGGGTGCGGCGGTGGGTAGCCAGGTGGGCGGCGGCCACGGCAAGACGGCCGCCACGGCGGCCGGCGCGATTGCCGGCGCCGTGATCGGCGACCGTACCCAAAACTCGAACGTGCAGCCAGGCGCGGTGCAGGAGCAGGCCGTGAAACAGTGCCGCATGGTCGATGCGTATGAAACCCGCACCACCGGTTATAACGTAGAGTACGATTATCGCGGTCGTACTTACACCAATTTCATGAGCCACGACCCGGGTCAGCGCATTCGCCTGCGCGTAAATGTTGAACCGATGAATAATTAAGTCCCGGGCCATCTCGGCCACCCGGACTGCCGGCCAGTAATGGCCGGCAGTTTTTATTTGTACGCTTGCTTGTGAGCAAGATAACGCGGGATAATGCCGCCATGCTGATTAAACGTAAATCCATCGAAAAAGAAGAGTCTTCGCGTCCGGCCACGCGAAAACCCAAGTTTGCGCCGGTCACGCTCTCCGAGCTGGATGGCGTGCGCTACCTGCATTTCGGCACCGAATGGGTGCAGGGGGCCATGCGCATCCGCAAGCCGGACTGGCCGGAACTGGAATACGCCCAGCAGATGATGGCCTGGATGCTGTGGCACGATGCGCCCGCCCATATTGCCCAACTGGGCCTGGGTACCGGCGCGCTGACCAAGTTCAGCTACAAGCACTTCCCTGCCGCGCAAGTCACCGCGGTGGAGCTGAACCCTTCGGTGATCAGCATCTGCTATTCCATGTTCAAGCTGCCCGACAATGACGGCCGCCTGAACGTGCTCGAAATGGATGCGATGGATTACGTCACCAACCCGGACCACCACGGCATGCTGGACGCGCTGCAGGTCGACCTGTACGACGCCACCGCGCGCGGCCCGGTGCTCGACACGGCCGAGTTCTACCAGGCTTGTGCCGCCTGCCTGAATGACGATGGCATCATGACCGTCAACCTGTTCGGCGACCATCCAAGCTACGCCAAAAACCTGAAAGCCATGAAGTTCGCCTTCCCGCAGGTGGTGTCGCTGCCGGAAGTCCATGACGGGAACGTGGTGGCGATCGCCTTCAAGACTCGCCGCAATATCGACGTGGCAGCGCTGGCCGATCGCGCCGCGCAAATCGTCGCCGAAACTAAATTGCCCGCAAAGTCCTGGCTCAAAGGACTGAAAGCCGCACTCGCATAAGGTCACACATGGCAAAAGCACTCGATCTTCAAATTATCTTCACCTGGCTGCTGGCTGATGGAATGGTCGAGAAAGCCGAAGTCAAAGGACTTTACGCGCAGGCGCAGGGCATCCTGCGCAACACGCCCGGCGCCATGCATCCCCTGAGCGCCGTCGCACACTGCAAACTGGTATCGGCCAAGAGCGGAAAGCTGCTGACGCTGGACGTGCTGACCGAATGGCTGGCACAGCGCGCCAAGCTGTCCTTCTACCGCATCGACCCGCTGAAGATCGACTTCACCAAGGTGGCGGACGTGATGTCGGCCAGCTATGCAGCACGCTTCAATATCCTGCCGGTGGAAATTACCCCGGACACGCTGACGGTGGCCACCGCCGATCCGTTCGCGCTTGAGTGGGAAGCGGAAATCGCCAAGGTCTCGCGCCGCATCATCAAGCGCGTGATCTCGAACCCGCTCGACATTTCCCAGTACACCTCGCAGTTCTTCTCGCTGGCCAAGTCGATCAAGCACGCCAACAAGAACACCGGCCAGGACGTCGCGCTGCGCAACAACTTCGAGCAGTTGGTCGAACTGGGCAAGATGAACAAGACGGTCGACGCCAACGACCAGCACGTAATCAACATCGTCGACTGGCTGTGGCAATACGCCTTCGAACAGCGCGCCTCGGAT
Source organism: Duganella sp. Root198D2 (assembly GCF_001428585.1). Lineage (NCBI taxonomy): Bacteria > Pseudomonadati > Pseudomonadota > Betaproteobacteria > Burkholderiales > Oxalobacteraceae > Duganella > Duganella sp. Root198D2. The sequence continues at coordinate 8,555 of NZ_LMIC01000015.1, forward strand.
ATCCACCTGGAGCCGAAGCGCGACCTCGGCACCATCCGCTTCCGCATCGACGGCGTGCTGCACCAGGTCTACCAGGTTCCCGCCGTGGTGATGATTGCGATGACCGCGCGTATCAAACTGCTGGGCCGCATGGACGTGATCGAGAAGCGCCGCCCGCAGGACGGCCGCATCAAGACACGCACCGCCGGCGGCCAGGAAATCGAGCTGCGCCTCTCGACCCTGCCGACCGCCTTCGGCGAAAAGCTGGTGATGCGTATCTTCGACCCGGAAGTGGTAGTGAAGACCTTGCCGGAACTGGGCTTCCCGGTCGACGATGCGAAACGCTGGGACTCGCTGACCAACCGCCCGCACGGCATCATCCTGGTCACCGGCCCGACCGGTTCGGGCAAAACCACTACGCTGTACACCACGCTGAAAACGCTGGCGACGCCGGAGGTCAATGTCTGTACGGTGGAAGACCCGATCGAGATGGTGGAAGCTTCGTTCAACCAGATGCAGGTGCAGCCCGGCATCGACCTCACCTTCGCCGACGGCGTACGCGCCCTGATGCGGCAAGACCCGGACATCATCATGGTCGGCGAGATCCGCGACCTGGAGACCGCGGAGATGGCAATCCAGGCCGCGCTGACCGGCCACCTTGTGCTGTCGACCCTGCACACCAACGACGCGCCCTCGGCCGTGATGCGCTTGCTGGAACTGGGCGTGCCCTACTACATGCTGGAGGCGACGCTGATCGGCATCATGGCGCAGCGCCTGGTGCGTACGCTGTGCGTGGACTGCAAGGAAGCAGGCGGCGAGCTGGCCGACGACCTCTGGCAAGGCCTGAGCGGCGGCTGGGACATCGGCAAGCCGGAGAAAGTGTACCGCCCGGTCGGCTGTCCGGAGTGCCGCCAGACCGGCTTCCGCGGCCGTACCGGCATTTACGAGCTGCTGACCACCAGCGAATCGTTCAACTCCATGTTGGAAGAGGAAACCGACATCACCGCCCTGCGCAAGCAAGCGGTAGCCGAAGGCATGGTCCCGCTGCGCATTGCCGGCGCCTACAAGGTGCTTGAAGGCGTGACCACCGCGGAGGAAGTACTTAAAGTGACCGCCATGCGCTAACGCAGAAAAAAGGGGCTTTGCAAACGCCAAAATCCTCGTATATAATACGGCCTCTTCGGGTCGTTAGCTCAGTTGGTAGAGCAGCGGACTTTTAATCCGTTGGTCGCAGGTTCGAGCCCCGCACGGCCTACCAGAATGAACAGGAAAGCCTCGTCTTAGGACGAGGCTTTTTTGTTTCCGCGCCGCGCCCTGTAGCTGTCGGCCGACTGATACAGCATGAGCCCATCGCCCCGCCCTTGTGCCTTGCCCAACCTGGGCCGCGTTCCTAGACTTGTGCCATTCCTCCACTGCGAATTGCACACCATGACTGAACTCCTGCCGCTGGCCACCTATTGCCTCGTCATGTCGGCCACGCCCGGTCCGAATAATTTCATGCTCGCCATTACCGGTGCAAACTTCGGCGGTCGCGGTGCCGTACCTGTCATTCTTGGCATCCAGGCCGGCGTGTTCCTGCAAACCATGCTGATGTGCGTAGGACTGGGAAGTGTCTTCGTAAGCTACCCATTGGCGCAACAGGTGCTGCGCATCGCAGGTGCGTTGTATCTCCTCTACCTGGCATGGAAGCTCAGCGGAGCATCCGTTGATGGAACCCAAGCCCCGAAAGCGGTGTCGTTCATCCAGGCTGCCATCTTCCAGGCGCTGAATCCCAAAAGCTGGCTGAAAGCCATCACCGTGGCATCGGTCTTCATGCCCGCGGGACAGGACACGGTTGCCAATGCGCTGCAAGCCTCCCTGATCGGTGCGCTGGTGGGAGCTCCATGCAATGCCACCTGGGCCCTGTTCGGCATGTCAATTCGCCGCTTGTTGAAAGAGCCGCGCATGCAGCGCGCCTTCAACTTATCCATGGGCGCCATCCTGTTCGTCCTGGCCCTGACGTTTTTGCGCTAGACTCCAAGGATGTTCTCCCTCGACCGCACCTCTCCCGTCGCCCTGTCCAAGCAGATTGAAGACCAGTTGCGACAGCTGGTCGAGAGGCGCGCGCTGCCCGGAGGTTCCAAGCTCATGTCTATTCGCCAGCTGGCCACGCAACTGGCGGTGAGCACGAATACCGTCGTACTTGCGTATGACCGGCTGGTCGCAGCAGGCATCATCGATTCGCATGGCACGGCGGGATTCTATGTCCGGGCAAGGAGTGAGGACGGCAGGTCGGCACCTGACGATGCGGCACTGGAAGCGGGCGAGGAACAGGAACCCGTCTGGCTTGTGCAACAGGCAAACGACCAGCGTGCCGGGGTACTGCTGGCCAGTAGCGGCGCTTTGCCGCCGACCTGGCTGCAAGACGCGGTACCGGCTACCGCAGTGCAAAGGGCAATCGCAAACAGTAGCGCCGGCATGGCTTCGCGCTGCCCGCCCCAGGGACTACCTGAATTGCGCGAGCACATTGCGCTGCTCTTGCAAGGCATCGGTGCCCCCATTGATGCAGGCCAGATCCTCACTACCTTTGGCGGCACCCATGCGATCGACCTGATTTGCCGCAGTTTCCTGCAACCCGGCGATACGGTACTGGTGGAAGACCCTGGGTTCTTCCTGATGTTCGGCAGGTTGCGTCAGGAGGGCATACGCCTGGTACCAATCAAGCGGCGCCCCCAAGGCCTGGACCTGGACGCATTGGAGGCCGCCTGCCGCGAGCACCGTCCCCGCATGCTGTTTGTGCAAACGGCCTTGCACAACCCGACCGGCTGGAGCAGCAGCGCGGCCAACCTGCACAGGGTTTTGATGCTGGCGCAGCAGTATGGCTTCCTGATCGCCGAGGACGACGTGCACGGCCACTTCCAGCAAGCCCAAAGCACCCGGCTGGCGGCGCTTTCCGGCCTCGATGGCGTCATTTACTATTCCAGCTTCTGCAAGGCGCTCAGCCCTGCGCTGCGCATGGGCTATCTGGCCGCGGCCCCTGCCCTTCTCAAAGTACTGATGCGGACCAAGATTCATTCAGTCATGACGACACCGGCGCTGAATGAATATGTGCTGCTCGAAGTGCTCAGGGCCGGCAACCTGCGCAAACACCTGGATCGACTGCAGCGCAAGATCATGGCTGCACGCAGCGCCAGTACGCGCCAATTAAGCGCGGCCGGCGTTCAATTCGAGCAGCCTGGCGACGCCGGCATTTTCCTGTGGGGCACCATGCCGGACGGCCTGGATGTTGACCTGCTGGTGCAAGACGCCTACCGCAACAAGATCCTGCTGACGCGCGGCGCCGCATTCTCGGCCAACGACGTTCCGGACCAGCACGTCCGCTTCAACGTGGCATTCAGCCAGCACCCGCGTCTTGGCAATTACCTGCAAGAGCGCCTGCAGGCTGTGGCGGCGGTGCAGGTCCGCTTCGCGCGGGCTTAACGGAAACGCTTCGGCTGGCGGCGGCGGTTGACGGCGTTCTGGTCCTGCAGGATGCTGTCCACCCGCGCCGAAGCGGAACGCGAGAGTTCCAGCGCCTGCGCCACGTCGGGGAAGAACTCCGGCAAGCGGTAACCGAGCCAGGCGTAGGCCGAGTAAAGGCGGCAGGCATCTTCCGCTTCCTGCAGGTTCATCCACTGCAGCGGGTTCTGCTCCGGATGCAGGTGCGTCACCCGCTGGCGCGACAGCGACACGCACCAATGTTCCCAGGCCTTCTGCAGCGTCACCACTTTGGACGAAATCGGCACCAGCGACAAGGTGAACTTGTCCGCCACCGACAGCGGCAAAATGTCCAGCCATTCGGCGCGTTCGAACTGCTCTTCCGTGATGCGCGGGAAGAAGAAGCCATCCGGCACGTCGATATTGTGGACGAAGCGCTTGAGCAGGCGCGCCAGCGAATCCTCGCCGGTGACGGAGGCGATGCGGTGCAGGTGCTCCAGCGTCGGCGCCACGGCGAAGCCGGTGGCTTTCAGCGGCGGCAGCTTTTCCTTCAGCAGCGAGCGCATCACGCCATGGGTCTCGTCGTCGTAGCCGGCCACATGGCCTTCCTCGTGCACGCCGTAGCGTCCTGCCCGGCCGGCGATCTGGCGCGCCAGCGCGGCGGGGATCTCCTCTTCCTCGTAGCCGTTGTACTTGACGGTGGTGGTCATCACCACGCGCTGGATCGGCAGGTTCAGTCCCATGGCGATGGCGTCTGTGCCCACCACCACGTCGGCATGGCCGTCGCGGAAGCGTTGCGCCTGCGCGCGCCGCACTTCCGGCGACAGGTTGCCGTACACCGTGGCCACCGACAGGCCGGCCTCGGTCACCATATCACGCCACATCAATACCTCGCGGCGCGAGAAAGCAATAACGGCGTCGCCCTTGCGCAGTCCTTTCAGTTTGCGCACGGCGGACGGCTCCATCGTCAGCGGCGCCTTGCGCTTCAGGATGTGGACCTCGATCTCGCATTCCAGGCGCTCGGCCAGCGCTTCCACCGCACGGCGTGCTTCGGCTGCGCCGACCAGGTAGACCGTGCGTGCCGGCGCACCGCAGACGGCGGCCGTCCAGGCAGCGCCGCGGTCGCGGTCGGACAGCATCTGGATCTCGTCGATCACGGCCACTTCGACCTGGCTGCGGGTATCCAGCATTTCCACCGTGCTGGCGACATGGGTGGCGCCTTCCTCGATGCGGCGCTCTTCGCCGGTCACCAGGCTGACCTTCAGGTCTGGATCGGAGGCTTGCAGGCGTTCATAGTTCTCCAGCGCCAGCAGGCGCAGCGGGGCCAGGTAGACGCCGCTGCGCGCTTTCGCCAGGGCTTCCATCGCCTTGTGGGTCTTGCCGGAGTTGGTCGGTCCAAGCAGCGCGATGAATTTGCGCGGCAGGCGGCGCGCCACCTCAAAGGTATCGGGATACTCGGCCAGGTTGATGCTTTGCCGCGTGCGTTCGGCGTGGCGCTCTTCGCGATGGCGTTCCACCGCATGCTCCAGGCGCTGGCGGATACGGTCGAAGACCACGTCGGCGGGCTCGGAAGTCTGCATGTCTTCCAGCGCATGCAGGAAATCCATCGGCCGCATGCCGTAGTCGTCGCATTCCTCGCGCAAATCAGCGGCGAAGGCGACGACATCGCTATGCAGCGCAGACTGCGCCGCTTCACCGCCACGTTCCAGCAGCAGGGCTGCGCGCCCTTCGCGCTCCAGCTTGCGCCATTTGGATGGCTTGGCCAGCACGCCTTGCTGCGGCACCAGGTCGTAGGGAATGTGCAGGCCGTCCAGCTCCACAGAACCTGTGAAGCGCAGGAATACGCGGCCTTCCTGCTTTGCCAGTTCGATGCCGCGGGCCGCAAGACCCAGCTCAGTCACCAACTGTTCGTCGTCGTCAAAATCTGTCATGGCGGGACGATTATAGCGAATGGCGCAGCCACGCTAGTTCCAGATCCGGTAGACCCAGTAAGTTTCGTCTTCCAGGCCGCGGCGCAGGATTTCCGAAGGGCTAAGGCCGCTGATCTCGCGCGCTTCGCGGCTCATATGCGACTGGTCGGAATAGCCGCCAAGCTGCGCCATGTCGCCGAGTGAGACTTTGCCTTTCAACGAGGCATCGCGCGCGGCGATGAAGGTCTGCTCGGCGCGATAGGAGCGGCGCAGGCGGCGCAGCGGCTGGCCCGCCCATTCGCGGATGCGGCGTTCGGCCATGCGTACGCTGCGGCCGATGCCAGCCGCGGCAGCCTGTCCCTCCAGGCGGCGCACCCAATCGCCCACCGCGCCATCCAAGCTGCCCTCGCCTCGCACAGCGCGCCAGCGCGGCTCAAGGAACTCCTCCAGCAAAGCCACGCGCGTTTCGTCGTCGGGGGCAGTGAGCATTTGCGACGCAAGTTGCTGCCACCCGTTGTCAAGCAATACGCTGATCGGCTGGAACTGGTCGACGATGGTGCTCATATCGATTCCCGTCAGGCGATGCAGCGCTTCGGGAAAGAACAGCACGGTCATGAAATGCGTCGGCCCAGGATTGCTCGACACCGTTGGCCCGGTCCACGCGCCGGACAGTAGCACCCCGCCTTGCGGGCACTTCACGTCAGGCATCGGCGGCTCGACCATCACCGATTCGCCTACCAGCTGCAGGAACAGCACCGGGAAACCCGTCGCGGGATAGCGGTTCAGGCGCTGCTCATCGGGCAGCTCGCAGCCGACGGTGCTGCGCACGACGATCGCACGCAGGCAGGAAGCGAGCGAACGGCGCGGTGCAATGAATTTACTAATCGGCAACATGCGCAACATTGTAGCGCGATGTCGCAAATGTTCAAGACCGCACCGCACGGCCCGCGCATACTGGCCAACATGGATACCACGACCGCCCCAGCCTCCGGCGCCCTGCGCCAGCTCTCCGACCTGCCCGGCCCCAAAGGGCTGCCCTTCCTCGGCAATGCCTTGCAGCTGCGGCCGCGCAAGGTGCACGCTGACGTCGAGGCCCTGGCGCAGCAATACGGTTCCCTGTTCCGCCTGAGCATAGGCCGCACGCAGGCGCTGGTCGTTGCCGACGCGGCGCTGGTCAACGGCGTCCTGCGCGACCGGCCGGATGGCTTCAGGCGTCCCGACGTCACAGCCCAGGTTTCGGACGAAATGGGCGGCGAACGCGGTGTCTTCCTGGCGGAAGGCGCCGCCTGGCGCAACCAGCGCAAGATGGTGATGCAGGCGTTTGCGCCGCATGCGATCAAGGCCTACTTCCCATTGCTGGCACGGGTCGGCGCACGCCTGCAGGCACGCTGGGCAGGGGCGGCGCAGGAAGGCCACCCGGTCGCCCTGAATGCCGACCTGAAGCGCTACACGGTGGACGTGATCGCCGGCCTGGCTTTCGGCGAAGAGGTCAACACCATCGAACATGGCGACGACGTGGTGCAGCAGCAGCTTGAGCTGATCATGGACGGCACGGCGCGCCGTTCGCTGCTGCCGATTCCCTACTGGCGCTATATCAAACTGCCCTACGACCGCAAGCTGGAGGCTGCGGTGCTGGCCATGCGCGAGGCGACCAACGGCTTTATCGCCAAGGCGCGCCAGCGCATGCAGGATGATCCCGCGCGCGCCGAACGGCCGCAGAATATGCTGGAAGCGATGCTGGCGGCGGCCGACCAGGAAGGCAGCGCTATCGACCACGCCGCGGTGGTGGGCAATGTCAGCACCATGCTGCTGGCAGGCGAAGATACGACGTCCAGCGCCCTGTCGTGGCTGATATGGCTGCTGTCACGCCATCCGGCGGCGCTGCAGCGCGCGCAGGCCGAAGTGCGCCGCGTTGCGCCCGATCCTTCCGGCTTTACCATCGAGCAGATGGACCAGCTGGAATACATCGACGCCTGCGCCCACGAAGCCATGCGCCTCAAGCCGCCGGCGCCTTTCATTCCGCTGCAGGCAAACCGCGATTGCGTGGTGGGCGACGTGCAGGTGCCGAAAGACAGCGTGGTCTGGTGCGTGCTGCGGCACGACAGTGTGGCGGAAACGAAGCTACGCAATGCGGCGGCATTCGACCCGCTGCGCTGGCTCGATGGCAGCAACGCGCGCCAGTTGGCGATGCCGTTCGGTTCCGGGCCGCGCCTCTGTCCGGGGCGCTATCTGTCGCTGCTGGAAATCAAAGTAGCCATGGCTTGCCTGCTGGGGCGCTTCGACCTGGTCTCCGTCGAAGGCGACAGCGAGGAATACCACGGCTTCGTCATGTCGCCAGGCGCTTTGACGATGCGGCTTTCGCCAATAGCTGGATAGTCAGCGCGAACACAAAGGCGCAGAAGAAGGACACTGCAACGGCCTGCGCACGCAGCAGCAGCGAGATCGCGACGCAGAACGCAGCGAAGGCGAAGTAGCCCAGCATCGTACCGCGCAGCAGTTGCACAGCGCTGTCGCGGCCTGCCTGCACGTGGGTGAAACCGACCAGCACCGTCCCCATCACCGGAAACATGGCGAAGAAGCCGCTCAGGCGCGGGCCAAGGCCGGCAGCGGCCGCGCTGACCGACATGACCAGCACCGCACCGGCCAACATACGCCACGGCAGGTCGCTACGGCGGCGCACTGGCTGCGCGGCGGTCGGGGCGGCTGGTGCCGGCGCGCGCGGTGGAAACAAGCGCGGAGCGGCCAGCAACGCTGCAACAACCGCCAGCGCGGCAAACGGCAATGGCAGCCGAACCGACTGCAGGCCGGCCACCGCCAAGGCCCAGGCGCCCAGCGCGAGCGGCATCGCTCCCGCCACGCCCGTCCGGCCGGATGCCCACGCATACGCCAGGCTGAAGGTAATCATTGCCAGCACGGCCAGCAACGTCCCTTCCGCCGCGCTGGCGGCAAACCCGGGACCCTGTTCCAGCGAAATCGCCAGCAGTATCGGCCCGGCGACGATGGGGAAAGCGGAAAGCCAGCCCGCAACAGCAGGCCCCCAGCGCCGCCCAGCCAGCGTGACGGCATAAATCAGTGAAGGAACGAGGAATAGCTTCAAGGCGAGGATGGCGTTCATGGGGCGCGAGTCTAGCACGGGCGCCCTTTGTAACAGGCAAGTAACAGCACGTTGACATGGACCAGCCGATTCCTCACTATCCTCGCTCCATTGAATCAAAGAAGACCGTGCAATGATTGCAACCAAATTCCTTCCCAAGCTCACTTCCCTGCTGATCCTTGGCGCATGCGCCGGCCTGGCCCAGGCCGCTGCGGCCGAACCGGCCAGGCACGCCATCACCCACGAAGACGTGTGGCTGATGAAGCGCGTCGGCGCTCCGCAGCCCAGCCCGGACGGCAAGTGGGCCGTGTTCTCGGTCACCGATCCCGCCTACGACAGCAAGGAACAATGGTCCGACATCTGGATCAAGTCGCTGGTGGACGACAGCGCGCCGCGCCGCCTGACCTTCAGCAAGGGCGGCGAATCCGCACACGCATGGTCGCCGGATAGCCGCTTCCTGCTGTTCGTCGCCAAACGCGAAGGCGACGAAGTATCGCAGGTCTACCGCCTGGACGTTGCCGACGGCGGGGAAGCGCAGCGCATGACTACCCTGACGCTGGGCGCGCGCATGCCGAAATGGAGCCCGGACGGCAAACAGATCCTGTTCGTCAGTGAAATCTTCCCCGGCACCACTGATGAGGAAGCAGTGAAGAAAGTCGCCAAGGAACGCAAGGACCGCAAATACAGCGCCCGTGCCTACGAGTCATTCCCGCCGCGCTTCTTCGACAAATGGCTGGACGACAAGAAGGTGCGCCTGTTCGTGATGGATGCACAGCCTGAAGCCAAGCCGCGCGACATCCTGGCCGGCAGCAAGCTGGCCGACCTGCCGGGCTTTGGCGGCAGCCAGGGCGACGATGGCCAATCCGTGAACGCAATCTGGACGCCGGACGGCAAAGGCGTGGTCTTCGCTGTTTCCACCAACCGCGATGAAGCCGCACGCGCTTCGACCTTCACCCAGATCTACAGCGTACCGGCAAGCGGCGGCGAGCCGGCCCAATTGACCAGAGACATGCGCAGCTACCACGACCTGCGCTTCTCCCCCGACGGCAGAACCCTGCTTGCGCTGACCGAAGAAGAAGTGCCGAACAAGGTGTACGACCTGACCCGCGTGGCCAGCTTTGCCTGGCCCTTCACTGGCGCGCAGCCGAAGATCCTGACCCAGGACCTGGACCGTTCGATTTCGCGCATCGCCCTGCCAGGCGACGGCAAGCGCATCTACTTCTCCTTCGAGCATGCCGGCCTGGAAAAGGTCAATTCGATGAACTACGCCGGCGGCGACAAGCGCGAAGAACCGTCGCTGCCGAACGGCTCGATCAACGCGCTGAACGCCGGCGGCAAGGCACTGGTGGGCGTATGGGAATCGGCCATCAACCCGCCGGAGATCTACTCCTTCAACGGCACACCGAAGCGCCTGACCTCCTTCAACGTGGAGAAAGCCGCAGCCATCGACTGGCAGGCGCCCGAGCACTTCTGGTACAAAACCCCGGACGGCCGCCAGATCCACAACATGATCGTGAAACCGGCAGGCTTCGACCCGAACAGGAAATATCCGCTGTTCGCGGTCATCCACGGCGGGGCTGCGAATATGTGGCGCGACCAGTTCGTGCTGCGCTGGAACTACCACCTGCTGGCCAAGCCAGGCTATGTGGTGCTGCTGACCGACTACAAGGGCTCCACCGGCTACGGCGAAGAATTCGCCCGCTCCATCCAGCACGACCCGCTGAAGGGCCCGGGCGATGAGATCAATTGGGCGGTCGACGAAGCGATCCGGAAGTTCCCGTTCATCGACAGCGGCAAACTGGCAGCCGGCGGCGCAAGCTACGGCGGCCACCTGGCCAACTGGCTGCAGGCCACCACTACCCGCTACAAGGCCATCGTGTCGCATGCCGGAGAGATGGACCTGGTGATGCAATGGGGGACCAGCGACAGCATCTACGGCCGCGAAGTCAATGGCGGCGGCCCGGTGTGGAGCAACCTGCCGGTATGGCGCGAACAAAGTCCGATCATGCAGGGCGCGAACCACGAAAAAGGCACCGGCTTCAAGACGCCTATCCTGATTACCGTGGGCGAACTGGATTACCGTGTACCCGTCAACAACGCGCTGATGAACTTCGCAGCACAGCAGCGTTTGAATACTCCTAGCAAGCTGGTAGTATTCCCGGACGAAAACCACTGGATCCTGAAAGGCGAAAACAGCCGCTACTTCTATAACGAAGTGCACGGCTGGCTCGCCAAATACCTTAATTAGAAGGAGTAGTAAAAGATGACGGTTGCAAACTGGTGTATCGCCGCGGCCTGCGTGCTGCCAATGATGGTCGCGATGACGTCGAAAGTCGCGTCGGTCAAGGGCAAGGACCGCTACGACAATACCGAACCACGCGATTGGGCCAGCCGCCAGGCCGGCTGGATGAAGCGCGCCAATGCTGCACAGATGAACGGCTTCGAAGCACTGCCGCTGTTCATCGCAGCCGTTATCCTCGCGCAGCAAGCGCATGCGAACCAGGACCGCGTCGACATCCTCGCGATGTCCTTCGTCCTGATTCGCGTGACCTACAGCATCATCTACATCAGCAACCTGGCCACCTTGCGCACGGTGGTGTGGTTCGCCGGCATGGGCGTCAGCCTGGCGATCCTGGCCCAGTCCTGAGCGCGCTCACGCTCGATTACGCGGCGCTGGCTGCCACTGGCGCCGCTACGGCGGCAGGCCGCAGCCGGATCGCCAGCACCATCAAGCCGGCAACCAGGCAGGCCGCGCCCGCTGTGAACAGCGCCGGATTGTAGGTCAACAGCAGCGTACGCACCTGCCCTGCCCCGAACGCAGCCACCGCAGCGCCCAACTGGTGGGCTGCGAAAATCCAACCGAATACCATGCCGGCTTTCTCCTTGCCGAAAGTCGTCGCGACCAGGCGCACGGTCGGCGGCACGGTGGCAATCCAGTCCAGGCCATAGAACATGGCGAATACCGACAGGCCATACAGCGTGAATTCCGAGTAAGGGAGCCACAGCAGCGACAGGCCGCGCAAGCTGTAGTACCAGAACAGCAGCTTGCGGTTGTCATAGCGGTCCGACAGCCAGCCGGACAGGATGGTGCCAATCAAGTCGAAGGCGCCCATCATGGCCAGTACCGAAGCGGCAGGCACCGGCCCCAGGCCGGCGTCGCCGCACAGGGAAATGAAGTGGGTCTGGATCAGGCCATTGGTACTCAAGCCGCAGATGAAGAAGCTGCCGGCCAGCAGCCAGAACACCAGGCTGCGCGACGCTTCGCGCAAGATGCGGAACGGGGTGGCGAAACCGATCGCCATCGGCGCCGCTGCCGCGCCTGCGGGCTGGGTTGCACCAAACGGCAGCTGGCCTACATCCGCAGGACGATTACGCATCAGGAAAAACACGGCAACGGCGATCACGCCGCACGCCACCAGCACCGGCAGCACCGCCATGCGCCAGCCGAAATGCTCCACCAGCCACGCTCCGACCGGCAGGAAGATCAACTGCCCCGTTGCCGAGCTGGCCGTCAGTAAGCCAACCACCAGGCCACGGCGCGCTTCGAACCAGCGATTGGACACCACCGCGCTCAAGACCAGCGCCGTCATGCCGGAGCCTACGCCCAGCATCACGCCCCACAACAGCACCAGGTGCCAGAACTGGGTCATCCCCAGCGCCAGCAGAGAGCCGGCCGTAACCAGACTAAGCGCCGTCACCACCACCTTGCGCAAGCCAAAGCGCTCCATCAGGATGGCTGAAAAAGGCCCCATCAAGCCAAACAGGGCAAAGCGCACCGCCAGCGCTGACGATATCTGGTCAACTCCCCAGCCGAATTCCTTGCTCAGCGGCTGCAGCAGCGCCCCCGGTAAGCCGAGTGCCGCCGACGAAGCCAGCCCGGTCAGGAAGGTCAAGGCAACGATGACCCACGCGTAGTGGATGCCGCGGCGTTGCAACCGCTGGGAGAGGGTATGTGCAATCATGCGACTCATGTTAGATTATGATCGTCATAAATGCAAGGAAAAGAAAAGCCGGCACGCGGCCGGCCTTTCTTCGGCGCCAGGCGCCGGCTTATTTCTTGATTTGCAGGGAAGATTTCACTTCCTGCACGCCCTCGATCTTGCGAGCGAGTGCGATTGCTTTGTCAGCTTCCGCTTTCGATGGCACGAAGCCGCTCAGCATGACGATACCCTTCTGGGTTTCCACGTGAACGTCCATGGCCTTGACCAGCGGGTCGGCTGCGTATTCAGCCTTCACCTTGGTGGTGATCATGGTATCGGACATCGCGGTGCGGGTGTCGGCAGTGGCCTCGCGCGTTGCGGCACGGGTGTCGGCAGCTGCATCACGGGTGGTGTTGGCCAGGTTGGTGCCGGCTTCACGCGCGTCCTGGGCTAATACAGCCGTGGTACTGGTGGTGCCGGCATTTGCCAGCGCGGTTTTATGGGCAGATTTGGCATCCGACTTGCAGGCCGACTTGGCCGAACCGCTCATGTCATCGCAACGTTCCTTGGCCAGGTCATACTCGGCATCGGCCAGTTTGCGCTGGGCTTTATCGACGTCCTTGGCCGTGTTCTGGTGCTGCCTGGTCGCATCCAGGATCGCGCGAGCTTCGGCTACTTTGGCTTCATCTTTGCAGATGTCTTCGGCATTGCCTTTCAAGCTCTTGCAATTGTCCTTAGCAACCTTGTAGTCGGATTCAGCCTTGTCTTTCGCCGCTTTGTAGGCGTCGTTATCGGCAGCCTGCGCGACAGCGAACGAAGTACTGAACAGGGCAGCCAGCGAGATACACAGAATTTTCTTCATGGTTAGTCCCCTTTAGGATGGTTTGCATGGCGATTACACGCCTCCCGGGAACTATTTTCTGTGCGCGACCGAACACAGTCGGGTTATTGCTCGTCTTTAAGTAAGCCTTTGCCCCACAGCACGCGTGCCTGTTCGAAAGGATTATGTTCGCTCGAGAACACAGCGCCGTCGCTGGCAAGTTGCAGCCATGCGCGCGTGTTGTGTGAGCCATGCTCGACAGGCTGGCGCACCTGCATCAGCCAGGCATGGACTTGCTGGTATTGCGCGGCATTGGCGCGTTGCGTCCAGGCCAGCGCCACCAGGTCGGAAAGGGCCTCTTCACGGCGGGTATCGCGCATTGCTTTCGACATCGCTTGCAATTCCGGATTGTCGAGCTGCTCATGCGGGCCTTCGACAAAGCCGGCAGGCAATACATGCCAGTTGCCCTGCGCCTGGCGCCAGCAATGGCCGACCTCGTGCGCGGTAATGGCTTCGATCAGGAATTTCTGTTGTTCAGCAGGTACACCGGACAGGACTTCCTCCGCTTGCGGGTTGCCGCGCATGGAGAACACCAGTTTGCAGCGGCCATCGGCAAAGCCCATGGCGAGCGGAACATCGTTCGGGCCAGCTTGCGGCTGCACCATGATATCGATAGGGAGTTTAAGTTCCTGCCTGGCGTAGGCCAGCACGGGCGAGCCGGCTTGCAGCCAACGCGTTTCGGTTTCGGTCAGCTGGGCAGCCCCGGCAGAGGCAGCGAAGAAGGACAGCAGGATTGGCAGGCTCAGCTTCATAACAAAACTCCGGTAACTGGATTCAACTATACATGCCTTACGGCAAGCTGTTACCGGAGTTTCTGGGCTGTTACAAAATATTGGCTGAGCTAGTCGACAAGTTTATTTTGCCAGCAAGGAGTTGGCAGTCGGGAAAGATGGACGAATGTCATTCGGGACTTTCTTCATCTTGTCCAACGCCTTCTGCACATCGGGGCGGATCACCACATACTTCGCCATCATGTCCTTGGCGCGCGCGTAATCGCCTGTGGCTTCGATAGTGAGGAACTCACGGTCAAGATCGGTCACAGCCTGTTTGATCTTCTTGAAATCGACCGAGAAAGTGCCATCGCCGTACGACACGAAGCCGCCCTTATCCAGCAGGTAGTTGACCTGGATCGCCATGCCGCGCGCATGCGAGTCGGTCAGGCCGAAGTGCAGCGTACGGAAGGCCGATGCCAGGAAGGTGGTGTGCAGCTTGCGCTCCGCCGACTCGCCCTGCCCCAGCGTGTCGTTCAACTGTCCCTTCTCCATCATGTACATCAGGGCGTACAGGCCGGTGATGTCGGCTTTCGCCTCCTCGATGGTGGAATAGGCTTCTTTCAGGTCCTGGCGCGGGGTCGATTCGGTAGCGCCGGCCTTGGTGATGTGCGGGCCCAGGCCGTGCGTGATTTCATGCGCCAGGATATGGGTGAAGAAGGAATTGAAGTCCAGGTCCTTCTGGTCCGCTGCACGCAGCACCAGCTTGGCGATCGGGGTCAAAGTGGCCTTGAATTTTTCCTCCTGCACGTTCTTCAGCATCACGCGCTTGGAGCCCCGCCGGCTGATGATGCGTTCATCGTTCGGCAGGTTGTAGGCGGCCGTCTGCACGCCCATATTGCCATCGCCCGCACCGTAGACCTGGTTCACCACCACCATCGGCGCCACCGCGCCGACTTTCGGGTTGCGGTATTGCGGATCGAGCGGCAGGTTGTCTTCCAGCTCCTGCATATGCTTGGCGAAGAAGTCCAGCTTGCGCGTTTCCTTTTCGTCGCGGATGTTCACATAGGCTTCGAAGGCGGCCTTGTAGCCGAATAGCTCGTCGTTATAGGTTTCGTAAGGGCCGATGGTGACGTCGACCGGCGAATCCAGGTCCATCCAGGCGAAATCGGATGGCAGGTAGTCGTTGGACAGGAAGGCATCCGCGCGCAGGTCGAGGAATTTCTTCAGCGATGCGTTGCTGGTGGCGGCAGAGGCTTCCTTCAACAGTTTGGACAGTTTCTCCAGCTCCGGCTTGTATTCGTCCGAATATTTGACGGTCTTGAACTTGCCGTCATCGCCCTTGCGGATGGTGGTGAAGAACCACTGCGCTTCCTGCTTCTGTGCAGCAGGCAGGCCATTGATCCACGCTTCCACTTCCTCCTTGCTGGCGCCTTCCGGATAGAAGTTGGCGGCGGCAGGCTTCTGGCCAGGCACTTTGATCCCCGCTACTTCCTCAGGCAGGAAGGACTTGTGCTCGTCGAGGATGGACCATGGGCCTTTGTTCAGCCAGAAGTACTCGGCGCGCGCCTTGCCCAGCGCCGACTTATCCTTTTGCAGCGCAGCGTACAAGGCTTCGTTGCCGGACCAGCGCTGGCGCAGCTGCAAGGTGTCGACGATCTTCGCCGCTTCGATCAGCTTCTTGATCGCCTGGCGGTCGCCGGCCGAAAGCTTCGACGTATCGGCTTTCAGCTGCACCGGCGCGTAGCGCTTGGTCATCTTCTGCAGCTCGGCGACATCAGCGGGAGCAGCGGCAGCGCCAGCGCTGGCAAGCGCCAGCACCAAGGGGGTCAGGAGGTTTTTCATGTGGCCTTTTCTCTACAGTTAAAAGGAAGGCCACATTGTATGCCTGCGTCTACCAGGCGCGGTAGGTTTTTCCGGATTCTGCGCCATCCACGCAACGGCTGTAGGCACGGGCCACGCGACTGGCCTGAACCGGCTCGAAGCCATAAAACAGCGACTCGAATTTTTCCGCCGACTCCTCCAGCAGCGAAGGATTGACCACGTTGATGCGCAGCCCGCGCGGCAGCTCAATCGCCGCGCCGCGGGCAAAGCCCTCGATGCCATGGTTGACGGCGACCGTGTTGGCGCAGCCGCGCAGCGGGTTGTGCGCATCGACGCCGCTGGTCAAGGTGATCGAGCCGCCATCGTTCAGCGCGTGCTGCGCGACGAGCGCCACGTTCACCTGCCCCATCAACTTCGAAGCGAGGCCGATGCGGAACTGATCGTGCGTCATCTCCTGCAGTGGACCGACATGGAGCGCACCTGCCGCCACCACCACATCGTCCACCCTGCCCGCTTCCGCAAACAAGGCCCGAACCGAAGCGATGTCCTCGATCGCTACGCGATGATCGCCGCCGCTGCGGCCAGCAGTGATCACGCGATGCCGCTTGCCCAGCTCCCGCACCACGGCGCTGCCGATGGTGCCGCTGCCGCCAATTACCAGGACCGAACGCATTACCATACGCGGTAAGTCTTGCCGTTTTCCGCACCTTCCACGCTGCGGCTGTAAGCCAGCGCCACGCGCTTCACCGGCACGGTTTCGATGCCGTAGAAGTAAGGACCGTAAGCATCCACCGACTCATTGACCAGGGTCGGGCTGATGACGTTGATGCGCAGGCCGCGCGGCAGCTCGATGGCAGCGCCGAGCACGAAGCCTTCCACCGCAGCGTTGACCGCGCTGGCATTGGCGCCGTAGCGGATTGGCTGCTCGGACAGGATGCCGCTGGTCAGGGTGATCGAGCCGCCGTCATTCAGGTACTTCTGTGCAGCCAGCGCCACGTTCACCTGGCCCATCAACTTGGAATTCAGGCCGGTGTAGAACTGCTCCGCGGTCATTTCCTGCAGCGCGCCGAAGTGCACATCGCCGGCAGCCACCACCACCCCATCCACCTTGCCGACTTTTTCGAACAGTGCCTGCACCGAAGCCGGTTCCTCGATCTTCACCTGGTACTGGCCGCTGCTGCGGCCAACGCTGATCACTTCGTGGCGCAAGCCCAGTTGCTCCACAATGCCTTTGCCGATGGTGCCCGAAGCGCCGATAACGATGATCTTCTTCATGTTGAATCTCCTGTTGGGTTTCGAAGTGAAGCCAGTATGCGCTCCGTCACCACAGGAATAAATGAGCTATCATTTAGATGATTACAAACTCATGGTTAGCAATGGACAAACTTCGCAGCATGGAAGTATTCGTCGCCGCCGTCGACACCGGCAGTTTCACGGCGGCGGCAGAACGATTCGGCATATCCGCCGTCATGGTCGGCAAGCACGTGCGCGAGCTGGAACAAAAGCTTGGCGCCGCCCTGCTGACGCGCACCACGCGGCGCCAGTCGCTGACCGAGATCGGGCGCCAGTATGCTGAACAATGCCGCGCCATCCTGGCGCAGATCGGCGCCGCCGAAAGCCTGGCCGAAACCATGCGCGTGGCGCCGCGCGGGGTACTGAAGGTGACGGCGGCAGTCTCGTTCGGCATGGAATGGCTCAGCCCCATGATCCCCGACTTCCTCGCGATGTACCCCGAAGTCAGCGTGGACCTGAACCTGAACGACCGCATGATCGACATGGTGGAAGAAGGATTCGACATTGCCGTGCGCATCGGCACGCTGGAAGATTCGTCGCTGGTAGCGCGCCCGCTGCGGCCGTACGGCGTGGTGATTTGCGGTTCCCCCGACTACCTCGCAAAAAACGGGGTACCGCAAATACCGGCCGACCTCGCGCAGCACGAATGCCTGGAATTCAGCGGCTGGGTGCCGCAAGCACGCTGGCGCCTGAAAGGCGACAAGGACGGCCGCCACGTCGCCTTAAGCCGGCTGCGCGCCAACAACAGCTACGCGCTGAAGCAAGCCGCACTGAAGGGTTTCGGCCTGATCATGCAAGCCGAAACAGCGCTGGCGCAAGACATCGCCGCCGGCCGACTGGTACGCGTACTCGACGACTACCTGCCCACCCCGCGCCCCATGCACCTGCTCTACCCCCGCGACCGCCAGCCCACACCCAAGCTGACCAGCTTCGTCGACTTCATGCTCACCCGCCTCGGCCCTGGCAATTAAAAAGTCGGGGTCAGCTCCGGCAATCGGACATTTCGCGCAGCGAAATGTCCGATTGCCGGAGCTGACCCCGACTTTCGACTTCTAACCCTTAAGGGGCTTGCCAGCCGCCGCCGAGGGCGCGGGCGAAGCTGACGGTGGCCAGCATGCGCTGCGTGTTGATTTGCACCGCGGCGCGCTCCGCTGCCAGTGCGCTGCGCTGGGCGTCGGTGACGTCGAGGTAGGTGCTGATGCCGCGCTCGTAGCGGGCGCGGGCGACGTCGTAGGCGCGGGTGGCGGCTTCGCGGGAAGTCGCTTGGACCTTGCCTTGCTGCGTACGCTGCTGCACGTCGGACAGGGCATCCTCCACTTCACGCAGGGCGGTCAGCAGCCTGCCTTCGTGGTTGGCTACCGCTTCTTCGTAGCGGGCTTTGGCAACGGTCAGGTTGGACTGGTTGCGGCCACCGTCGAAGATCGGCAGCGACAGCGCCAGTGGGCCGAAGCTGAAGGCGCGCGAGCCGCCTTTGGCGATCTCGCTCAGGCTTTCCGATGCATAGCCGAAGTTGCCGGTCAGGCTGACCGATGGGTAGAACGCGCCTTCCGCGACGCCCACATTGGCGTTGGTGGCGCGCAGCGTGGCGACACTGGCTGCCAGGTCCGGACGATTGGCCAGCAGGTTGGCGGGCAGGCCGGTTGGAATGACCGGCGGCGCCGGCATCTCGGTGGCCGTTGCCGGCTCCAGTTGCATCGACGATGGCGATGCGCCTACCAGCACGGCCAGCGCGTGCTCCAGGGTGTTGCGCTGGCGTTGCACTTCTTCCAGGTCGGCTTCGGCGTTGGCGCGTTCGATGCGGGCGCGCGAGGTGTCCAGCTCATTCGACAGGCCGGCATTGAAGCGGGCATTCACCAGTTCCTCGGTTTCCTTGCGGGTGGCCAGCGCGCCGCGCAGGATCGCCATTTCGGCATCCAGGCCGCGCAACTGCCAGTAGGAGGTGGCGATCTGCGACGACAGCAGCAACAGCACGCCGTCGCGGTCATGGCTGGSGGCCAGCGCTTGCGCATCGGCCGATTCCACGGCGCGGCGCACGCGGCCGAACAGGTCCAGCTCGTACGAGAAGCCTGCGGCGACAGAATAGTTGTTGCCATGGATCGAGCGGTGGCCCAGCGCGATACCTTGCGAGGTATTGGCCGAGGTACGCGAATTCGAGACGCCGGTGCTGAGCGTCACGGACGGCAGCTGGCTGGCCTTGGTCAGCCCCAGTTGCGCTTCGGCCTGGAACAGGCGCTGCGCCGCCGCCTTGACGGTCGGGCTGTCGCGCAGGGCCTGGTGCTCAAGCCGGTTCAGCGTGTCGTCGCTGAACACGGTCCACCACTGCGCCGGCAATTGGGCTTCGCCGGATGCGCCTTGCGGCGCGTGGCGGAAGGCCTGTTCCTTCATCCCGGCAGGCGCTTTGAAGTCGCCGCCTACGGTGCCGCAGCCGGCCAATACCGCCGCTGCGCCAACTGCCATTGCAATCATTTTGATGTTCATAGTTCTTTCTCTCATTTAGTGCGCGCCGGAGCCGCCACCCGAGGGGGACTTCACCTTGTCGGACAGCCACAGGATCAGGATGCAGGACAGCAGGATCGCGCCCACGATCAGGAAACCGTCGTTGTATGCCATCACGAAGGACTCGCGCCGCACGATGCTGTCGACCGCCTTCAGCGCCTTGTCCGATGCGGTGACCGGGTCGAAGCCCTTGCCGATGAAATTCTGCGTCAGCTGGTCCAGGCGCAACTGGGTCGCGGCCGAGAAGCTGTTCACTGCCTCGCCCAGGCGGGCCGAGTGGAAGTGTTCGCGCTGCGTCAGCTGGGTCGCCAGCAGGGCAATGCCGATCGAGCCGCCCAGGTTACGGATCATGTTGAACAGGCTCGATGCCGATGCGGTGTCTTTCGGTGCAATGCCGTTCATCGCAAAGTTCGACAGCGTCAGCATGACAAACGGTTGGCCCAGCGCGCGCACCACCTGCGACAGCAGCAACTGGTCATAGCCGGTGGTCGCGTCCATATAGGCATTCATGATGCACGACACGCCGAACAGCCCGAGGCCGATCGAGCACAGGATGCGGTTGTCGACCTTCATCGACAGCTTGGCCGCGAACGGCATGATGAACAGCTGCGGCAAGCCGGCCCACATGATGACTTCACCGATCTGCATCGGCGAGTAACCGGCGATCTGGCCCAGGTACAGCGGCAGCAGGAAGGACGAGCCATACAGGCCCATGCCCATCACCGCTGCCAGCGCCGACGCCACCAGGAAGTTACGCTGCGCGAACAGCCCCAGGTTGACGAAGGGTTGCGGGCGCATCGCGCTGGTCAGCACCCAACCGAGCAAACCGACGATCGCCAGGCCTGCAAAGGCGATGATGAAACCGGATTCGAACCAGTCCTTGCTATTGCCCTCTTCCAGGAAGATGGTCAGGCAGCCCAGGCCCATCGCCATGAAGGCGATGCCCAGCCAGTCGGCGTTGAACAACTCGCTCAGTTTGCGTTCTTCATGATCGAGTCCGTATGCGACACCGGCGATCAGCAGGATGCCGGGCGCCCAGTTGATATAGAAGATCGATGGCCAGCCATACAGTTCGCTCAGGTAGCCGCCCAGGGTCGGGCCCATGGAAGGCGCGAGGGTTGCGGTCAGGCCGAAGATGGCCATGCCGACTGCGCGCTTGGAAGGAGGCAGCTTGGCCATCACCAGCGTCATCGCCATCGGAATCAGTGCGCCGCCGGTAAAGCCCTGCAGCATGCGGAACAGGATCATGCTTTGCAGGTTCCACGCCGCGCCGCACAGGGTCGAGAACATCAGGAACAGCGCGGTGGTACCCATCATGTAGCCGCGCATGCCGAAGGTGCGCGTCAGCAGCGCGGTCAGCGGGATGACAATGATTTCCGCCACCAGGTAGGCGGTCGAGATCCAGGAGCCCTCTTCCTGCGTGGCGTTCAGCGCGCCGAGGATGTCGCGCAGCGAGGAGTTGGTGATCTGGATGTCCAGCACCGCCATGAAGGCACCCAGCATGCCTGCAGCGACTGCGATCCAGGTGCGGCCGGATACCCGGCCTTCAGGCACCGTCATTGGGGCGCTCATTTTACGTTGGCTGCCTGAGTGTTCGATTTGATGCTGACTTCAGCGATGGCCGACATGCCCGGCACCAGGCGGCCTTCATAGGCTTTCAGGTCTTCCGGCTTGAAGGTGATCTTGACCGGCACGCGCTGTACGATCTTGGTGAAATTGCCGGTGGCGTTATCGGCCGGCAGCAGCGCGAATTGCGCGCCGGAGGCTGGAGAGAACGAGTCCACGCGGCCAACCAGTTCCTTGCCAGGCAGCGCGTCGATGGACAGGCTCACTTCCTGGCCCACGCGCATGTCGGCGAGCTGGGTTTCCTTGAAGTTGGCGGTGATCCAGACATTGTCCTGCACCAGCGCCACCAGCTGCTGGCCTGGCTGCACGCGCTGGCCCACTTCCAGGCTGCGCTTGCCGACGCGGCCTTCGACCGGGGCGACGATGCGGTTGTATGCCAGTTGCTGCTGCGCGTCTTTCAGCTGCACTTGCAGCACCTTCACTTGCGCCTTCAGCACTTCGCGCGCGGAGGTCGCGGAACCGATCTGCGCTTTCGCCGCGACGGCGCTGTCCTTGCGTGCTGCCACGTCGGCAGTGGCGCTGGCGCGGGCCGCATTGGCGGCATCCAGTTCGGCTTTCGAGACAGCCTTCATCTGGCTGGTATACAGCTGGCCGTAGCGCTCGGCGTCCTGCGTGGCGCGCAGCTGGTTGGCCTGCGACTGCGCGACTTGGGCGGCGGCGGCGCTGGCTTGCGCGTTGACCTGGGCGATCTGGGCGTCGGCCTGCAGCACTTGCTGCTGCACGCTGGCGATCTGCGCCTGGATCTGCTCTACCTTCACCTGCTGGTCGAAGGGATCGAGTTCGGCGATCACATCGCCGGCTTTCACGAGCTGGTTGTCGTCCACCAGCACCTTGGTCACCACGCCGGAGATACGCGAAGACACGGGATGCACGTGGCCTGCCACATAGGCGTTTTCCGTTTCCACGTAGTGATGGCTGCGGTACCACATGCGGCCGCCGGCGCCCAGGGCTGCCAGGGCGATCAGGCCGGCGACCAGGAGCACGCGACGGTTAGGAGGGGTGGCGGCAGGCGCGGCTTCTGGCACGGCGCTGAGCACTTTTTGTTCGGCTGGGTTGTGCTGGGACATGGTGGGAAACTCCCTGAAAATGAAATGAGTCGTGTGCATTATTCGACAATCAATGACCAAAGTCAAGAAATGAAACGATTGCATTTCATTTTTATTTGACTTAAAGTAGGGGCTATCTGATAGCCTTCGGGCATTACGTACGGTATCCATCATGTCTGTTGAACAAGTTACTGAGCCAGTCAAAGCGGGCCGCCCGAAGGCAGCGGAGGCCGAATCACGCCTGAATGACCTGCTGGATACGGCTGCCCACCTGATCCTGGAAAAGGGATACGGCAAGGTCAGCCTGGAAGCCATTGCCAAGGAGGCAAGGGTTGCCGTGCGCACGATTTACGTGAAATTCGGCGGCAAGGCCGGCCTGCTGAAGGCCATCCTGCTGCGCTACCGCGCCGGCGCCTTCGACCCTGCCGGCATGGAAACCCTGCACCGCCCTATCCGCGACACCCTGCTGGAATTTGGCCTGCGTTTCCATCGCCTGGTCAGCACGCCCGAAGCCACCTCGCTGTACCAGATCGTGGTGGCGGAAGCCCACGCCAACCCCGACCTGGCGGAAGCCTTCTGGGATGCCGGCCCGCGCCAGACGCGCGAACTGCTGGCGCGCTATTTCGCCCGTCCGGATATCGCAGCCCAACTTGACACGAACTCGTCGCCGGAGCGGCTGGCGATCCACCTGATGAACTGCCTGATGGGCGACCAGTTGCGCCGCTTCCTGTTCGAATCGCGCTGCGGCGTAGCGACGACGCCGGAAGAAATCGAGCAGGGTATCGAGCTGTTCCTGCGCGGAGTCGTCAAGCGATAAGTGCCCTTTAAGCGTGCGCGGCAGCGTATGTGCGCTAGCGCACGGTGGCCCTTCGGGTAGCTGCCGGATACTGACCTTCTCAAGAACATAATTAAAGTGGGAGGTTGTATGAGCAAGGTCGATCGGCTCGAATGGAGCAGGAAAATCGCCACGATTAACGAGCGCATCAAAGGCTTCCAGGCAAACCCCAACAAGGAACACCTGGACGCCGCGATCAATGAACTGAAGGCCTATGCAGAAGCTGCCAATAGCGGCGGCATCGAAATCCCAGAGCGCTTCATAGCGAGCTAACAACAAACCGGGCAAAAGCCCGGTTTTTTATTGCAGCAACCCGCTTCATGTGTCACGATGCCCACCCCTAGTATCAACTTATTGGTAGTGAATCATGAGCGAACAAGCAACCCAACAGCAGCAAAACGACGACCAGAAATTCTTCGAGAACATCGACGCCTACATTGCACTGGCCAACGCCCACGAAAACAGCAATAAAGGCGCGCCACAGCTGGTTGGCGCCAGCCTGCTGTTCGCAGCCGCCCGCTACAACATCTTCCTGGTAGCCCGCGCCCAGGGCGACCTGGAAACCTACAACGCCAAGAAAGAAGAAGCCAAGGCTTACTTCATGGACCAATTCGGTAAAATGTTCGACGACAACTGGAACGACTACAGCCAGCACTACGAGCAATACCGCAACCAGAAGTAATGTCCACCTTGGGGCGGTCCGGCGATCCGGCAGGAACAAAAGTGGACATTTTTGTTCCTCCCCAGGTCTCCGCCCTCCCCTGATCTAGATCAGTTCACTTTATTGTCACGGTGCTATCGTCGGTGAATGAGCCGACCACCACGCCCCTGCTCCCAGATGCCTTCTACCACGTCACCGCACGTGGCAATCGCAAGGCCAATATCTATCTTGACGAGCGCGATTACCTGATCTGGCATGGCCTGGTCGCGCGCACCGCCGACCGCTTCGGATTCATCTGCCATGCGTATTGCCAGATGCCGAACCATTTCCATCTGCTGCGATATAACGACCATTCGAGCGCGCTCTCACGGTGCAAACGATACCGAACGCATCCGGGCGTATTGTGACTTCATATCCGCCGGGATTGGCGGACACAACCCATTGAAACCACCTCCCCTGCCCATCGTTACCGACAAAATGGACCGTCAGCAAGCCATCGCTGAAGCCTTGCGTGCAGGCGAGCACAGCCCCACTCAAATCGCAGAGCATTTCAAAGTTTCAACGAAGACGGTACAAAGAATGCGCGCAGCCGAAGCTGCGCGTTGAAGAAGAGAAAATGTCCACTTTCGTTCCTGACCCCTAGGTGGACATTTTGCTGGAGCAAGCTTAGCGCTTGCGCGGTGGCGGCAGGTCGGTGCAGACGCCTTCGTAGGCTTCGGCCGCCATGCCGATCGATTCGCCCAGGGTCGGGTGCGGGTGGATCGTCTTGCCGATGTCGATGCCGTCGGCGCCCATTTCGATCGCCAGGGCGATTTCACCGATCATGTCGCCGGCGTGCGTGCCGACGATGGTGCCGCCGATGATGCGGTGGGTCTCCGCATCGAACAGCAGCTTGGTGAAGCCTTCGTCGCGGCCGTTCGCCACGGCGCGGCCGCTGGCTGCCCATGGGAAGTGGCCCTTTTCAACCTTGATGCCTTTGGCTTTCGCTTCGTCTTCGGTGATGCCGGCCCATGCCACTTCCGGATCGGTGTAGGCTACCGATGGAATGATCTTGGCGTCGAAGTAGGCTTTCTCGCCATGGGCTGCTTCTGCTGCGACGTGCGCTTCGTGCACGGCTTTGTGGGCAAGCATTGGCTGGCCGACGATGTCGCCGATGGCGAAGATGTGCGGTACATTGGTGCGCATCTGGCTGTCGACGTTGATGAAGCCGCGGTCGGTGACCACCACGCCGGCCTTGTCGGCGGCGAGCTTCTTGCCGTTCGGGCTGCGGCCGACTGCTACCAGGACCATGTCGTACAGCTGCGGTTCCGGTGCGGTGGCGCCGGCTTCGGCTGCTTCGAAGGTGACCTTGATACCTTCCGGCAGCGCTTCCACGCCGACGGTCTTGGTCTTGGTCATGATGCGGTCGAAGCGCTTCTCGTTGTACTTCTGCCAGACCTTGACGGCTTCGCGGTCGGCGCCTTGCATCAGGCCGTCCATCATTTCGACCACGTCGATACGCGCGCCGAAAGTGCTGTAGACGGTGGCCATTTCCAGGCCGATGATGCCGCCGCCGATGACCAGCATCTTCTTCGGCATGAAGCGCAGTTCGAGTGCGCCGGTGCTGTCGACGATGCGCTTGTCTTCAGGGACGAATGGCAGCTTCACCACGCTGGAACCAGCGGCGATGATGGCTTGCTTGAACTGGACTACCTTCTTGCTGCCGTCTGCTGCGGTGACTTCGATATGGTTCGGGCTGAGGAACTGGCCGACGCCCTGCACTACGTTCACCTTGCGCATCTTGGCCATGCCGGCCAGGCCGGTGGTCATCTTCTTGATGACGCCGTCCTTGTAGCTGCGCACCTGGTCGATGTCAATCGTCGGCTTGGCGAAAGTGACGCCGTTCTTGGCCATGTGGCTGGTTTCGTCCACCACGGCGGCCAGGTGCAGCAGGGCTTTCGATGGGATGCAGCCGACGTTCAGGCATACGCCGCCCAGGGTCGCGTATTTCTCGACCAGCACGGTGTTCATGCCCAGGTCTGCGGAGCGGAAGGCGGCGGAATAGCCGCCCGGGCCGCCGCCCAGGACCATCATGTCGCAGGTGACGTCGACCTGGCCGGCGTAACCGCCGGCTTGCGGCGCGCTTGCAGGAGCTGCCGGTGCGGGTGCGGCGGCTGGTGCCGGGGCTGGGGCGGCGGCGGCCGGGGCTGCGGCTGCGCCGGAGGTCTCCTCGACCACCATCAGCGCCGAGCCTTCGCTCACCTTGTCGCCGACCTTGATCTTCAGCTCCTTGATCACGCCTGCGTGGGTCGATGGAATCTCCATCGATGCCTTGTCGGATTCCACGGTGGCCAGCGATTGGTCGACCTTGACGGTATCGCCAACCTTGACCAGCAGTTCGATCACTTCAACTTCCTTGAAGTCGCCGATGTTCGGTACTTTAACTTCGATCATCGCGGCCTCCTTACAGCAGGATCTTGCGCATATCGGCCAGTACTTCGGCCAGGTATGCAGCGAAGCGGGCACCGGACGCGCCGTCGACCACGCGGTGGTCGTATGACAGCGACAGCGGCAGCATCAGGCGCGGCACGAATTGCTTGCCGTCCCATACTGGCTTCATGGAGGACTTGGACAGGCCGAGGATCGCCACTTCCGGTGCGTTCACGATCGGGGTGAAGGCAGTACCGCCGATGCCGCCCAGCGACGAGATGGTGAAGCAGGCGCCCTGCATGTCGGTCGGTTTCAGCTTGCCTTCGCGCGCTGCCAGCGAAAGTTCGCCCATTTCCTTGGCGATCTGCGACACGGACTTCTGGTCGGCATTCTTCACCACCGGTACCACCAGGCCTTGCGGCGTGTCGGCGGCGAAGCCGATGTTGTAGTACTTCTTCAGGATAAGGTTCTCGCCCTTCTCGTCCAGCGAGGAATTGAAGGTCGGGTATTTCTTCAGCGCCGAGACGGAGGCCTTGATCACGAACGCCAGCATGGTGAGCTTGACGGCGTCCTTGTTCTTGGCATTGGCGTTGTTGCTGTCGACGCGGAACTGTTCCAGGTCGGTGATGTCGGCGTCTTCGAACTGCGTCACGTGCGGGATCATGACCCAGTTGCGATGCAGGTTCGGGCCGGAGATCTTCTTGATGCGCGGCAGCGGGGACAGTTCGGTTTCGCCGAATTTGCTGAAGTCCAGCGACGGCCACGGCAGCAGGTTCAGGCCTGCACCACCGCCAGCGGCGGCCGGCGCGGCGCCCGGCGATGCTACCGCGCCGGAGACGATGCCTTTGACGTAGTTCTGCACGTCCAGCTGGCTCACACGGCCTTTCGGACCGGTGCCGCCAACGCGGGTCACGTCCACGCCCAGTTCGCGCGCGAACTTGCGGACGGATGGGGAGGCGTGGGCGAGCTTGCCGTTCACCGCAGGGGCGGACGGCGCGGAAGATGCTGCGGGCGCTGGGGCAACGGCGCTGGCGGCTGGAGCGGCTGCAGGAGCTGCGGCCGGTGCAGTAGCTGGCGCGGATGCTGCGGCTGCAGGCGCGGCTGCCGGGGCGCCGCCGACCGCATCGACGATCAGCACCAGCGAGCCTTCAGCGACCTTGTCGCCTACCTTGACCTTGATCTCTTTCACCACGCCGGCGTGCGACGATGGAATTTCCATCGAGGCTTTGTCGGATTCGACGGTCACCAGCGACTGGTCTTTGGCGATGGTGTCGCCAACCTTGACCAGTACTTCGATGACTTCCACTTCCTTGAAGTCGCCGATGTCCGGCACCTTCACCTCGACCGGGCCGGCCGATGCAGCGGCCGGCGCTGGCGCGGCAGCTGCGGCGGGCGCTGGGGCTGGGGCCGGTGCCGGCGCAGCAGCCGCTGCGGGAGCTGCGGGAGCTGCTGCAGGTGCAGCGGCAGCGCCGGAAGCTTCAACGACCAGCAGCAGCGAGCCTTCGGCCACCTTGTCGCCCACCTTCACTTTGATTTCCTTGACGACACCAGCCTGCGACGAAGGGATCTGCATCGATGCCTTGTCCGATTCAACGGTCACCAGCGACTGGTCAACCTTGATCGTGTCGCCCACCTTGACCATCAGCTCGATGACTTCAACTTCCTTGAAGTCGCCGATATCCGGGACTTTCACTTCAACCATGCTCATAGTGTTTGCTCCGTCTTCTATTTATTGGGTCACCGGATTTGGCTTGTTCGGGTTGATGCCGTACTTCTTGATGGCGTCTTCCACCACCGACATCGCGATCTTGCCTTCGTCCGCCAGGGCGCGCAGGGAAGCGACGGTGATGTAGTAACGGTTCACCTCGAAGAACTCGCGCAGCTTGGCGCGGCTGTCCGAACGGCCAAAGCCATCGGTGCCCAGCACCTTGTAGGTGCGGCCGGCAGGGATGTATGGACGGATCTGGTCGGCAAATGCACGCATGTAGTCAGTGGTGGCAACGATCGGGCCGGTGCTGTCCTTCAGCAGGCCGGTCACGTAAGGCACGCGCTGCTCCTTGGTCGGGTTGACCATGTTCCAGCGGTCGCAATCCTGGCCATCGCGCGCCACCAGGGTCAGCGAAGGAGCGGACCACACGTCGGCGGCGATGTTCCAGTCGTTCTTCAGCAGTTCCGCGGCGAAGATGGATTCGCGCAGGATGGTGCCGGAGCCGACCAGCTGCACGCGCTGCTTGGCGGCTTTATCGCCTTCTTGCAGCAGGTACATGCCCTTCAGGATGCCCTCTTCCTGGCCTGGCTTCAAGCCTGGGTGGGCATAGTTCTCGTTCATGATGGTGATGTAGTAGAACACGTCTTCCTGCTCACCGACCATGCGGCGCAGGCCGTCCTGGATGATCACAGCCAGTTCATGGCCAAAAGTAGGGTCGTACGGCACGCAGTTCGGGATGGTCGCGGCAACGATGTGGCTGTGGCCATCTTCGTGCTGCAGGCCTTCGCCGTTCAGCGTGGTGCGGCCGGCGGTACCTGCCATCAGGAAGCCGCGTGCGCGCATATCGCCTGCCGCCCATGCCAGGTCGCCAACGCGCTGCAGGCCGAACATCGAGTAGTAGGTGAAGAACGGGATCATCACGCGGTTGTTGGTCGAGTACGAAGTCGCGGCGGCGATCCACGAGCTCATGCCGCCCGCTTCGTTGATACCTTCCTGCAGGATCTGGCCGGCCTTGTCTTCGCGGTAGTACATCACCTGGTCTTTGTCGACCGGCTCGTACAACTGGCCTTGCTGGTTGAAGATACCGATCTGGCGGAACAGGCCTTCCATACCGAAGGTACGGGACTCGTCAACCAGGATAGGCACCACACGCTGGCCCAGGGACTGGTCGCGCAGCAGTGCGGTGATGATACGCACATAAGCCTGGGTGGTGGAGATCTCGCGGCCTTCCGGAGTCGGGTCGGTCACGGCCTTGAAGGCGTCCAGGCCCGGTACTACCAGTTGCTCGTCGGCCTTGGTGCGGCGCGACGGCAGGTAGCCGCCCAGCGCTTTGCGGCGCTCGTGCAGGTACTTCATTTCAGGCGCGTCGTCGGACGGCTTGAAGAACGGGATGTCTTTCAGCTTGTCGTCCGGGATCGGGATGTTGAAGCGGTCGCGCATTTCGCGGATCGCTTCGTCGTCCAGCTTCTTGGTCTGGTGCGCGGTGTTGCGCGCTTCGCCGGACTTGCCCATGCCGAAGCCCTTGACGGTCTTCACCAGCAGCACGGTTGGCTTGCCGACGGATTCGTTGGCCTGCTTGAATGCGGCGTAGATCTTGTGCGGATCGTGGCCGCCGCGGGTCAGGCGCCAGATGTCGTCGTCGGACATGTTGGCGACCATTTCCAGCAGCTTCGGATGCTTGCCGAAGAAGTGCTTGCGCACGTAGGCGCCGTCCTTGGCCTTGTAGTTCTGGTATTCGCCGTCGACGGTTTCCATCATCACCTTCTGCAGGATGCCGTCCTTGTCCTGTGCCAGCAGGTTGTCCCAGCCCGGGCCCCAGATGACTTTGATGACGTTCCAGCCGGCGCCGCGGAAGTCCGCTTCCAGCTCCTGGATGATCTTGCCGTTGCCGCGCACCGGACCGTCCAGGCGCTGCAGGTTACAGTTGACTACGATGTTCAGGTTGTCCAGCTGTTCGCGGGCAGCCATGCCGATCGCGCCCATCGATTCCGGTTCGTCCATCTCGCCGTCGCCGCAGAAGGCCCAGACTTTACGGCCTTCGGTGTTGGCGATGCCGCGTGCGTGCAAGTACTTCAGGAAGCGTGCCTGGTAGATCGCCATCAGCGGGCCCAGTCCCATCGACACGGTCGGGAACTGCCAGAATTCCGGCATCAGTTTCGGGTGCGGATAGGAAGACAGGCCTTTGCCGTCCACTTCCTTGCGGAAGTTCAGCAGCTGTTCTTCGCTCAGGCGACCTTCCAGGAAGGCGCGCGCGTAGACGCCTGGGGAGGAGTGGCCCTGGATGTACAGCAGGTCGCCGCCGTGGGTCTCGCTCTCGGCTTTCCAGAAGTGGTTAAAGCCGATGCCCAGCATGTTCGCCAGCGAGGCGAACGAGGACAGGTGGCCACCCAGGTCGCCGTCGGCGCGGTTGGCCTTGACCACCATTGCCATCGCGTTCCAGCGCATCCACGAGCGCAGGCGCTCTTCGTATTCCAGGTTGCCTGGGCAGTGGGCTTCTTTATGGGCGGGGATGGTGTTGACGTAGGCGGTGTTGGCGGAGAACGGGATATCGGCGCCGCGGCGGCGCGCCAGGTCGACCAGTCGCTCCATCAGGTAGTGGGCACGCTCAGGGCCTTCGTTTTCCAGGACGGCTTCCAACGCCTCCAGCCATTCTTTGGTTTCCTGTGCATCAGGATCGTTGGCCGTTTGTGCCGTGACCTGGTCAAGTTGAGCTGACATGTAACTAGTCTCCTATCGATTGAAGGCGCCCCACCCTTTATGTCTCCGGACGGTGCAGGTGATTATTTACTAAGACTTTGGCTAAGTGTGAAGGATTCTATCAGCGAATCCTTTGTTTTTCAAATTGCGGAAGTTGATTTCATATTGCGAAATGCGTTGCAGATCTACAAATGGTTGTAATGGTTAATTGTCGGTGGGAAATCTCCTACGTATACTCAGGAACATGGAGAGCACGCCTGACCTCGTTTCGGCCCGAACCCTGCAGCGCGAACGCACTGCGCGCAAGGAGGCGGAGTCATTGCTGGAGCAAAAAAGCCGTGAGCTCTACGAGAAAAACCAGTTCCTGCAGGAAAGCGAACTGCGCTACCGCAACCTGGTGGAACTGGCACCCGACGCAATCTGGATTCACAGCGAGGGCCGCATCAGCTTCCTGAACCTGGCCGCCTTGCGCCTGTTCGGCGCCAGCTGTCCCGAGCAATTGCTTGGCACCCTGGCCATCGACCGGGTACCGGAGCAGTTCCATGCGGCCGTCGAAGCCTGGACCCCGATGGAACTCGATAAGGTGCACCAGCGCCCGCGCAGCGAACTGCGCCTGCTGCGGCTGGACGGCACGCCGGTGGACGTGGAATTCTTTGGATGTTCGATCCGCTTCAATAATCGCGATTCGGTGATGCATGCGGCGCACGATGTCACCGAGCGCCTGCAGCAGGTGGCAATTCGCCACCGCGCTACGCACGATGAGCTGACCGGCCTGGCCAACCGCGCCTACTTCCTGGAGCGCCTGGGCGAAGAAATCGAGAAGGCGCGCTGCGCCGGCACCTCGCTGGCGGTGGCCTTTGTCGACCTGGACAAATTCAAACAGATCAACGACACCCGCGGCCATGCGGTTGGCGATGAATTGCTGCGCATCGTCGCTTCGGTGCTGCGCTCCTGCGTACGCGACAGCGATACCGTGGCCCGCCTCGGCGGCGACGAGTTCGTCCTGTTGCTGGACAGCTCGCAAGGCCATCCGACGCCGGCCGTGCTGGCGCAGCGCATCAGCGACAAGTTGGCGGAGCCGGTCATGCTGTCCGGCCAGCAGCACGTCATCAGCGGCAGCATCGGCCTGAGTATCTATCCTGACGACGGCCTGCATGCGGAAGAAATGCTGCGCCATGCGGATATCGCCATGTACCACTGCAAAGGCCAGCGTTGCAGCAATGTGCAACTTTTCACACCGGACATGCAGCACAGGCTCGATGCGCGGGTGACGCTCGAACAAGGCCTGCTGCGCGCCTTGCAGCGCGACGAGTTCGTACTGCACTTCCAGCCGCAGATGGATTTGCGCAGCGGCGGCCTGACTGGCCTGGAAGCCTTGCTGCGCTGGCAGTCGCCGGAGCTGGGCCTGGTGCCGCCGATGGAATTCATCCCGCTGGCGGAGGAAAGCAACCTGATTGTCGATATCGGAAAATGGGTGCTGGAAAAGACTTGCGCCACGTTGCGCGAATGGCTCGATGCCGGCGTGCCCGTGGTGCCGGTGGCGGTCAATATCGCGGCCTCGCAATTCGCGCGGCAGGACTTCGACACTACGGTGGAAGATGCGCTGGGCAGGTACGCAATCGACCCGGGCTTGCTGGAACTGGAGCTGACCGAAAGCCTGTCGATGGGCGACCCGATGGGTTCCATCGCGCTGATGCAGCGCCTGCGCGCCATCGGCATCAATCTGGCGATCGACGACTTCGGCACCGGGTATTCCAACCTCAGTTACCTGAAACGCTTCCCGATCGACCGGCTGAAAATCGACAAAAGCTTTACTTCCGGGCTGGCGAGCAATACCGAAGATCATGCCATCGTCACCGCTGTTATCAGCCTGGCGCACAGTCTCGGGCTGAAAGCGATTGCGGAAGGCGTCGAGACCGAGGACCAGGTACGTTTGCTGCTCGCAGAGGGCTGCGACGAAATCCAGGGCTACTTCTTCAGCCGCCCTTTGCCGGAGCCTGCCGCCCGCGAGATCCTGCTGCGTCGGCCCACCCTGCCGCTGCCTTCGGACAAAAGCCGTGGCGCGGGTTGAACGGATCAAACCACAGCTCTTTCCTGGCCAGCACCGCCGGATCGATGTCCTTGTTCGGCAGGTCGATGCGGCGGCGATTGCATAGCCTGGCGCGCTGAAGGTAGCTGCGGTGGTGTTCAAGTACCAGGCGCTCCAGCGTGCCGTCCTTCAGCAGCGCTTCCATGCCGGCGCGGATGCGCTTATATAGCCGCGGATTCCCGGGCGAGACAAAAAACAATGACGGAATATTGTCGTGCAGGAGAATGCTGTCTTCAACCGCCAGTTGCGGGAAGGCTTGCTTGCGCTGGTCGTACTCCTGGAAAATCTCATTCACGCCGCGCGGGAAATAGTCGAAACGCCCGGCGATCAGCATATCGAACAGCCCGATGTAATTGCTGCCCGTGACGTAGCGGAAGCCGTTGTCCTGCAGCGACGCACGCGTGACCCAAACGGCGCCAACACCGGCGGTCATTTCCCTGAGGCCTTCAGGCAGTACAAGTTTGTGCATGCGGTCCTGGTTCTTGCTGTCGATCAGGGAGATTCGCCAGTTTTGCAGGCCCATATCGGTCGGCACCGGTACCGCACGCAGGGACTTGAGCCATTGGGCGTCCGCTGGATAGGCCGTCACGTTGATCAGCTTCCCGTCCTTGAGCGCCGCCAGCAGGCGTGGGCGCTCCATGTGGATGTCGGCATAGTCGATGGTATACGGCCCGAATTCGGGCACGGTGCGCTCCATCACCTGCTGCAGCAGGGCCTTTGAATATTCGCGCCGCAGGTCGGCGGCAGATGCGGCGCGGTCGAAGATCACGGCATCCACCGCCCGGGCATCGAGCGCGGCGCATGCGAACAGCAGCGCGGCCAGGCGGATGGTTGTCTCCGTTATATTCATTCGCCTATGATAGCGCGATATGACCAACGCTTACATTCACCCGACACCCGGCCTGCCCGGCCGCCTTCTCGCCCGTCTTGCAAATTCCCGCCGCCTGGCCGGCGTTCGCCGCGCCGTGTTTTCGCGCCTGCCATTCCTGACGCTGGAAAGCAACGTGCGCGATGTGGTCTACCTGACCTGGATGATGGACGCGGCGACCGCCCAGGCGATGGTGCCTGCCGGCCTGCGCTTGTGGCAGCACAATGGCCTGACGCCGTTCAGCATCCTGACCTATCGCCACGGCCATTTCGGCCCGGCGCTGGCGGGGCCTGCGCGCCGCCTGCTGCCATCGCCCTTGCAAAGCAATTGGCGCTTCTACCTCGAGGAGCCGGGTAAGGTGTATTTCGTGCGCAATATCATGGATAGCACGGTGCATGCGCTTGGCACACGCATCTTCAGCGATATCCTGCCGACCCACTTGCCCAAACGCTTCGTGCATGAGCGCGATGGCGAGGAATACACCACCGTCATCGACCCTGGCGCCGGCAGCGCGCCTCTGCTGAAGGCGCGTACCCGCGTGTCCGGCGGGCGCGAGCTGCCGCATGACCTGGCCTGCGCCTTCGGCAATTGGGAAGAGGCGGTCAGATTCCTGGCTTGCCAGCATACGGCCATGATCGAGGTTCCAGGATTGGGCCGCATGGCGGAATCCGAAATCAGCCTGCCGATTGCGCTCGATGAAGTACTGCCGCTGGACGCGACGTCCGTGGCCTGCCCGATGGCAGGCGCCAACGCCGGCACGCCTTTCTGCTTCGCCGTACCACGTGTTAGGTTCAGGGTTCTTTCGGAGTCTCTAGCAGCTTCCTGATCGCACCGCGCGGGTTGGCCATGAAATCGTGCATGACCTCATAGTGCTCGGTGTCTTCATAGGCGCGCTGCCGGATGCCTTCGGGCGAACAGACGAAAATGCTGGCTTCAGGGTAGGACATCAGGATCGGCGAATGGGTCGCAATCACGAATTGGGCGCCTTCCTGCACCAGCTCGTGGATACGTGCCAGTGCGGCCAGTTGCCGGCGTGGCGACAATGCGGCCTCCGGTTCGTCAAGGATGTACAGTCCTTTGCCGCGAAATCGGTTCTGGAGCAGGGCCATGAAAGATTCACCATGCGATTGCTCGTGCAACGAGCGATCGCTATACGCGCCACCAACGTCAAGATCCTCAATCGTGGTCGCAAGATTGAAAAAGCTCTCCGCACGCAGGAAATAGCCGTCCTTGGGCATACGCACACCGCGTGCAATCCGCAGGTATTCGTGCAGGCAGGAGTGCGATGCGCGGGTCGCGAAACCAAAATTCTTGCCGCCACCTTCTGCGTTATAGCCAAGCGCTACAGCCAGCGCCTCCAACAACGTCGATTTTCCCGAGCCATTTTCACCGACGATGAAGGTCACCGCCGGGTCGAATTCAAGGCGGCCGAGGTGGCGCACGGCGGGCAGGCAGAAAGGATAGGCCGAGAAATCGGGCTTCTTGTCGGGATGAAGCTGTGCGTCGATCAGGAACTGGTACGAGATCATGATTTCGGAGCCGCCAACACCTGCTTCAGCAGGCCACGCGGATTAGCCATGAATTCATGCATGACCTCATAGTGTTCGGTGTCCTCGTAGGCGCGTTGGCGCAGGCCGTCGGGCGTGCAAACGAAGATGGAGCTTTCCGGATAGGCCATCAGGATCGGCGAATGGGTCGCAATCACGAATTGCGAGCCGCCCTGCACCAACTCGTGGATGCGTTTCAGGGCGCGCAACTGGCGCTGCGGCGACAGCGCCGCTTCCGGTTCGTCGAGGATGTACAGGCCCTTACCGCCAAATCGCTTGTCCAGCAGGGCGAGAAAGGACTCGCCATGCGACTGCTCGTGCAGCGAAACGCCGCCATAGGAATCGATGATTGGCGGGCCTCCAGGTCCTTCGTCAAGCCTTTCAATCTCCGTCGCAACATTGAAATAACTTTCCGCGCGCAAGAAATACCCGTCGCGCGGCTTGCGCACGCCCCGTGCGACACGTAAGTACTCATGGAGGCGGGAATGCGAGGCACGGGTGTCAAAACTAAAATTCTTGCTCCCGCCTTCCGCGTTAAAGCCCAGCGCGACCGCCAGTCCCTCCAGCAAAGTCGACTTGCCCGAGCCGTTTTCGCCGACGATAAAGGTCACGGCCGGGTCGAATTCGAGCCGGCCGAGGTGGCGCACGGCGGGCAGGAAGAAGGGGTAGGCCGAGAAATCAGGCGTCTTGTCGGGACGCAGCTGGGCATCAATCAGGTACTGGTAAGAGATCATTTGTTGGCAAGCTTACAATCATGTGCAGTGCAGCACAAGGCCGCCACCATTTATAATGGCGACTTTCCATTCCACCAATCCAAGCAATCATGTCCGCACAACTGATCGACGGAGTAGCGCTCTCCCAAAAACTGCGCGCCGAAATCGCGTCCCGCGCCGCCGCCCTGACCGCCAAAGGCAAGCAGCCAGGCCTGGCCGTGATCCTGGTCGGCGACGACCCGGCCAGCCACGTCTACGTGCGCAACAAGGTCAAGGCTTGCGAGGACGCCGGCATCCGCTCGGTGAAAGAACAGTACGCCGCAGACATGACCGAGCAAGCGCTGCTCGAGCGCATCGCCACCCTGAACGCCGACCCGGCCATCCACGGCATCCTGGTGCAGATGCCGCTGCCAAAGCACATCGACCCGCACAAAGTGATCGAAGCCATCGCCACCACCAAGGACGTGGACGGCTACTCGGTGCTGAGCGCCGGTGAACTGATGACCGGCCTGGAAGGCTTCCTGCCATGCACGCCGTACGGCTGCATGAAGCTGATCGAATCGACCGGCGTCAGCCTGAAGGGCAAGCACGCCGTCGTGATCGGCCGCTCCAACACCGTCGGCAAGCCAATGGGCCTGCTGCTCTTGCAAGCCAATGCAACCGTCACCATCTGCCATAGCGGAACCTCGGACCTGGGCTACCACACCCGCCAGGCAGACATCGTGGTGGCAGCAACTGGCCGCCGCAATACCCTGACTGCTGATATGGTGAAGCCGGGCGCCATCGTGATCGACGTGGGCATCAACCGCGACGAGAACGGCAAGCTGTGCGGCGATGTGGACTTTGCAGGCATCAAGGAAGTCGCTTCGCATATCACGCCGGTGCCAGGTGGCGTAGGTCCGATGACGATTACCATGCTGCTGATGAACACCATTGAATCGGCAGAACGCGTTTAAAGGAAACCAAATGACTGACAATCCCCTGCTGGACTTTAGCGGCTTGCCGCGTTTCGATGCGATCAGGCCCGAACACGTCACCCCCGCAATCGAGCACCTGCTGGAGAAGAACCGCGCCGCCGTGGTGGAGCTGGAAGCGCCAAGCGACAATGTGACGTGGGATAACTTCGTCACCCCGCTGGAGAATTCCACCGAGCTGCTGGGCCGTGCCTGGGGCATCGTCAGTCACCTGAACAACGTGGTGGACACGCCCGAGCTGCGTGCCACCTACAACGAAAACCTGCCGAAAGTGACCGAGTTTTGGACTGCCCTGGCCCAGAACGAGGCGCTGTTCGCCAAATACAAGGCCCTGCGCGCCAGCGCGGAATTCGCCGCCCTGTCGCCGGCGCGCCAGCGCATCATCGACAACGCGATCCGCGACTTCCGCATGGGCGGCGCCGAGCTTGCGGCCGATAAGAAGGAGCGCTTCGCCGCGATCCAGGAAGAACACGCAGCGACCAGCACCCGCTTCAGCGAAAACGTGCTGGACGCCACCAACGACTGGAAACTGCTGGTCGAAGACGAAGCCGAGCTGCGCGGCCTGCCCGACGATTCCAAGGCCGCAGCCAAGGCGCTGGCCGAGAAAGACGGCAAGCAGGGCTGGCAATTCACCCTGCACTTCCCTTCCTACTACCCGATCCTGCAGTTCTGCGACAACCGCGCCCTGCGCGAAAAGGTCTACCGCGCCAACGCTACCAAGGCTTCGGACCTGGCCGACGCGTTCAGCAAGCGCGAAGACTGGGACAACACCGGCAATATCGCCACCCTGCTGAAACTGCGCGCGGAAGAAGCCGGCCTGCTGGGCTACAAAAACTTCGCCGAAGTCTCGCTGGTGCCGAAAATGGCCAAGTCGCCGGAACAGGTAATCGAATTCCTGGAAGACCTGGCCAGGCGCGCCCGCCCGTTCGCCGAGAAAGACCTGGCCGAACTGCAGGACTACGCCGCCAAGGAACTGGGCATCAATGACCTGCAATCGTGGGACCTGCCATACGCTTCCGAAAAACTGCAGCAGCACATGTACTCTTTCTCGGCGCAGGAAGTGAAGCAGTACTTCCCAGAGCATAAGGTGATCGACGGCCTGTTCAAGCTGGTGCAAACCCTGTTTGGCGTGAGCATCAGGCCCGACAGCGCGCCGGTCTGGCACAAGGACGTGCGCTTCTACAGCATCGAGCGCGACAGCGTGCTGGTGGGCCAGTTCTACCTTGACCTGTACGCCCGCGAAGGCAAGAGCGGCGGCGCCTGGATGGATGACGCGCGCGGCCGCCGCCTGAAAAACGGCGAGCTGCAAACCCCGGTCGCCTACCTGACCTGCAATTTCACCGAACCGCTGGAAGTGGACGGCGTGCCGCAGCCGTCGCTGTTCACCCACGATGAAGTGATCACCCTGTTCCACGAATTCGGTCACGGCCTGCACCACATGCTGACCCAGGTCGAGGAACTGGCGGTCTCGGGCATTTCCGGCGTCGAATGGGATGCGGTCGAGCTGCCGTCCCAGTTCATGGAAAACTTCTGCTGGGAGTGGGATGTGCTGAGCCATATGAGCGCCCACGTGAAGAGCGGCCTGCCGCTGCCGCGCGCCCTGTATGACCGCATGCTGGCGGCGAAAAACTTCCAGTCCGGCCTGCAGACCCTGCGCCAGGTTGAATTCGCCCTGCTCGACATGCTACTGCACTACGACTTCCAGCCATCCGGCGCCAAATCGGTGCAGGACCTGATCGACGAAGTACGCCGCAAGTTCGCCGTTATCATCCCGCCAAGTTTCAACCGTTTCCAACATTCCTTCGGCCATATCTTTGCCGGAGGCTACGCGGCGGGATACTATAGCTACAAGTGGGCGGAAGTACTGTCTGCCGACGCCTACGCTGCCTTCGAGGAAGCAGCGGCGCTGGACGGCGGCAAACTGTCCACCGATACTGGTAAGCGCTTCCAGCGAGAGATCCTGGCCGTCGGCGGTTCGCGCCCGGCCCTG
Organism: Duganella sp. Root198D2; assembly: GCF_001428585.1. Classification (NCBI taxonomy): domain Bacteria; kingdom Pseudomonadati; phylum Pseudomonadota; class Betaproteobacteria; order Burkholderiales; family Oxalobacteraceae; genus Duganella; species Duganella sp. Root198D2. The sequence continues at coordinate 47,280 of NZ_LMIC01000015.1, forward strand.
GAGTCGTTTACCGCATTCCGCGGCCGTGAGCCGACCATCGACGCCCTGCTGCGCCACAGCGGCATGGCGGCATAAAGGAGATAGAGATTCAATGAAACGCGCTGCCCTGCTTTTGCTGCTGCTGACTGCCAGCGCGGCGCACGCCCAGATGTACAAGTGGAAGGACGAAAAAGGCGTCACCCACTTTACTGCGACGCCGCCGCCCGCCACTGCCCAGAAGGCTGAGGTGAAGAATTACAACACCGCCGGCGCCGGCGGTGTTGCCTTGCCATCGGAACTGGCGGAAGCTGTGCGCTCCCGTCCGGTGGTGCTGTACACCACGGCCAACTGCGGCGCCGGCTGCAACATGGCCCGCACCATGCTGGCCAACCGCGGTATTCCATACCGCGAAAAGACCGTTTCCTCCACCGATGACTTTGACGCCCTGAAAAAGGCCGGCAGCGACGGCCAGGTGCCGCTGCTGCTGGTGGGGCGTACGCGCCAGATCGGTTTCGAACAGAGTGCATGGGATAGCGCCCTGACCCAGGCCGGCTACCCTACCGAGAAGATGCTGCCACAGGGCTATTCGAACCCGCCGCCGGCACCGGCCGCACCGCCGCGCGGTCCGAGCGCCGAAGAAGCAGCCGCCGCCAAGGCGGATGCCGAGCGCGCTGCAGCCGCGGCGGAGAAGGCGCGCCAACGCGACGAGCAGAAAAACGCATCGCCAAACTTCCGCTTCTAAGACGCTTCAAAGAAATAATGACGCAGATTGATTTCCACAGCGGCGTGCCGGACAAGGTTGCCTATGCCTGCCGCCTGCTGCGTAAAGCCTACGCCAGCACGCCCCGCATCGTCGTCATGACTGAAGATGCGGCGCAACTGGCGGAGCTGGACAAGGCCCTGTGGACCTTCTCCGCCACCGACTTCCTGCCCCACGCCCACGCCGACGATCCGCTGGCGCCTGATTCCGCCATCGTGCTGGCCGACAGCGGCACCGCCGAACTGCCGCAAGCGGGCCTGCTGGTGAACCTGGCGCGCCGCGCACCGGCCCAGTTCGAGGCTTTTCCTCGTTTGATCGAAGTCATCTCTTCCGACGAGGAAGATGCCGCGGCTGGCCGCCTGCGCTATGCTGCCTACAAGCGCCAGGATTTCCCGCTCAAACACCTCACTGTAGGCAAGTAGTCAATGAACCAGCCTTTCGACGCCAGCATCCCGGTCCTGACCGAAATCATGAAGGACGAGGTGCCGGCAGCGGTCGCACAAACACCGTTCACCGAGGAAAACGCCTTGGGATGGCAGGCGCTGGAACGCCGCGTCGCCGAACAGGTGCTGCAGCAACTGTCGAACCGAGTCGATTTCGTACTCGAACAACGCATCAAGGACAGCTTGGCCGAAGTCCTTGAGCACGCGCTGCACGCCCTGACGGCGGAAATCCGCGCAGGCCTGCACGACACCATCGGCAAGATCGTTACCCGCGCTGTGCAACAGGAAATCACCCAGCTGCAGGCCGGTTCCAGCCGCCGCGATTAATTCCCTCTTTGCCATTCGGGGTTTTTGTTGTATTTTCTCTGGCAAATATGACTTTTTGACTGGAGCCCCCGATGCAGTTCAAGATCAAGTTCACCCCTGTTGCCCTCGCACTGGCCTTTGCCGGCAGCGCCTACGCCCAGGACACCATCAAGATTGGCCACGTCGCCCCTGTATCGGGTCCCAACTCCCACCTGGGCAAGGACATGGAAAACGGCGCCCGCATGGCCGTCGAAGACCTTGGCGCCAAGGGCGTCAAGATCGGCGGCAAGGCGGTCAAGTTCGTCGTCCAGTTCGAGGACGATGCCGGCGACCCGAAACAGGGCACCACCGCCGCGCAGAAACTGGTGGACGCCAAGGTACTGGGCGTGATCGGCCACCTGAATTCCGGCACCACCATCCCGGCCTCCAAGATCTACTTCGACGCCGGCATTCCGCAGATTTCCCCGGCCGCTACGTCGCCGGTGTACACCAAGCAGAAATTCAACACCGCCTTCCGCGTGGTCGCCAACGACAATAAGCTGGGCGGCACCCTCGGCGCCTACGCCGTGCAGAAGCTGGGCGTCAAGAAGATCGCCGTGATCGACGACCGCACCGCTTACGGCCAGGGCGTGGCCGACGAATTCGTCAAAGGCGCCAAGAAAGCCCTGCCGGGCGTGCAAGTGGTCGGCAAGGAGTTCACCAACGCCAATGCGACCGACTTCAACGCCATCCTGACCAACATCAAGTCCAAGAATCCGGACCTGGTATTCTTCGGCGGGATGGACTCGGTGGGCGGCCCTCTGCTGCGCCAGATGAAGGCGCTGGGCATCACCGCCAAATTCATGGGCGGCGACGGCGTCTGCACCGATGCGCTGTACCGCCTGTCCGCCGGCGCTGCTGCAGACGGCGTGGTCACCTGCGCCGAAGCGGGCGGCGTGACTGCCGACATGCAGAAGAACATGGATGACTTCCGTGCCCGCTACAAGAAGAAGTACGGCCAGGAAGTGCAGTTGTACGCACCGTATGTGTACGACGCCATCATGACCATGGCCGACGCCATGGAAAAAGCCAATTCGTCCGAGCCTGCCAAGTACCTGCCGGTGCTGGCCAAGATCAAGCACCAGGGCGTGACCGGCCTGGTTGAATTCGACCAGTTCGGCGACATCAAGGATGGCGCGTTGACCCTGTTCACTTACAAGGGCGGCATCAAGACCAGGATGGAAGTAGTCAAGTAATACACGAGAATTATCGGGGGGGAGCCCGTGGGCCGCCAGCCAGCATGGCGGCCCATTTTCGTTTCAGGAGAAAGTGCAATGCAAACCAAAACCATCATCGCCGCCATCGCTTTGGCCTTTGCTGGCGCCGCAAGCGCCCAGGAATTGGTCAAGATCGGCTACGTTGGCCCGCTGTCCGGCCAGTCCGCCCATTTGGGCAAGGATAACCAGAGCGGCGTCCGCCTGGCGGTGGAAGACTTGAACGCCAAAGGTTTCAAGGTTAACGGCAAGGCGGTCAAATTCGAGATGGTGTCCGAAGACGACGCCGGCGACCCTAAGCAGGGTACTTCGGCTGCGCAGAAACTGGTCGACGCCAAAGTGCAGGGCGTGATCGGCCACCAGAATTCCGGCACCACCATCCCTGCCTCCAAGATCTACTACGACGCAGGGATTCCGCAGATTTCCGCCTCGTCCACCAGCCCGGTGTATACCAACCAGGGCTTCAACACCACCTTCCGCGTGGTGGCGAACGACTTCAAGCTGGGCAGCTCGCTGGGCAAATACGCGACCCAGAAACTGGGCGCCAAGCGCATCGCAGTGATCGATGACCGCACCGCCTACGGCCAGGGCGTGGCCGCCGAATTCCTGAAGGAAGCCAAGAAAGGCGCCGGCGTGCAGATCGTGGACAAGCAGTTCACCACCGATAAGTCGACCGACTTCAACGCCATCCTGACCTCGATCCGTTCCAAGAACCCGGACCTGGTATTCTTCGGCGGCATGGACTCGGTGGGCGGCCCTCTGCTGCGCCAGATGAAGGCATTGGGCATCAAGGCCAAGCTGATGGGCGGCGACGGCATCTGCACCGAAGCACTGCCGAAGCTGTCGGGCGGCGCCGACGACGTGGTGGTATGCGCGGAAGCCGGCGGCGTGACAGCGGAGCAGGAGAAAAAGCTGGACGAATTCGCCGTCCGCTTCAAAAAACGCTACGGCTACGACGTGCAGATTTACGCCCCGTACGCCTATGATGCAACAATGGCCATCGCCCACGCCATGGCCGACGCCAAGTCGACCGACCCGGCCAAGTACCTGCCCTTCCTGAAGAAGGTCAAGCATGACGGCATCAGCGGCACTATCGCCTTCGACGCCAAGGGCGACATCAAGGACGGCGCCTTGACGCTGTTCGGCTACAAGGCCGACAAGAAGACGCGCATCGAAGTAATCAAATAAAAAAAAGCCGGGCTCGCCCGGCTTTTTTAAGTCAACCCCAATTCATTTCTGCGACAGGACCCATTTCACCAGGGTCTTGGCTTCCGCCTCGCTTACCTGCGGGTTGGCTGGCATTGGGACTGCGCCCCACACGCCGGAACCGCCCTTCATCACTTTCTGTACCAGCTTGGCTTCAGCATCTTTCTGCCCGGCGTACTTGGCAGCGACATCTTTGTATGCCGGGCCAACCAGCTTGGTGGCCACTGCGTGGCACGCCATGCAGTTTTTGGCCTTGGCCAGGTCAGCATTTGCGAAAGCAGCCTGCGACGAGAAAGCCGCGGTTACCAGGAAACCAACCAACAGTGAACGTTTCATTTTCATCTCCGGGAAAAAAACTGACACAATTCTACTCCACAACGCACGCTGCGTATTATGGGTTGACCGTTAGCTGGATATTGCTATGATGGAATACTAAGGAGTTTTCCATGCCCATTATTTTATTGATAATCGCCCTCGTGGCACTGAAGTACTTTGAAGTCTGGAAGTTCGCCGACCTGTCGTGGTGGTGGATCATCGGCGCCATGGCCGCCGCCTTCCTCTGGTTCGAGTTCATCGAACCGATGCTGGGACTGGACAAGCGCAAGGCCCACAACGTCGACGAGCAACGCCGCAAAGACCGCGTCAAGAAGGCCTTCGACGACCTCAAGAAACGTAAGTAAGCGTCTGGCCATCCAGGCGCCGTGCGCCCCCTCCTGTAGCGCTGCCCGCTGAACCGGGCAGCGGCTCAGGGCTTCAAGATGATTCGCTACCACGATCAGCCACGAACTGGGCTTCAGCAGCGACTCAGGCATGCGCCGCATGTTCAAGGACCTGACCAACCTCACCCCAGCCCAATACCACCTTAACTACAGCAGATGAAAGTCGGGGTCAGCTCCGGCAATCGGACATTCTGTCCGATTGCCGGAGCTGACCCCGACTTTTAATTACTTACGCGCGAGCTGGCTGAGGTCGCGTACTGCGCCGCGGTCGGCGGAGGTGGTCAGCGCGGCGTAGGCTTGCAGGGCTTGCGAGACGTAGCGCTCCCGATTCTCCGGTTTCCAGGCGTCGGCGCCGCGCGCTTCCATTGCGGCACGGCGCGCTGCCAGCGTATCCGGCGTTACGCGCAGGTTGATGGTGCGCGATGGGATGTCGATGTCGATCATGTCGCCCTCTTCCACCAGGCCGATCGCGCCGCCTTCCGCCGCTTCCGGCGAGGCGTGGCCGATCACCAGGCCGGACGAGCCGCCCGAAAAGCGGCCGTCGGTGAACAGCGCGCAGGCCTTGCCCAGGCCTTTCGATTTGATGTACGAAGTCGGGTACAGCATCTCCTGCATGCCCGGGCCGCCTTTCGGGCCTTCGTAGCGAATGATGACGACGTCCCCTTCGTGCACGGAATCGCCCAGGATGCCTTCCACCGCTGCGTCCTGGCTTTCGAATACGCGTGCCTTGCCGCTGAATTTCAGGATCGATTCATCGACGCCGGCGGTTTTCACGATACAGCCCTTTTCCGCGATGTTCCCGTACAGGACTGCCAGGCCGCCGTCCTTCGAGTAAGCGTGTTCCAGGTCGCGGATGCAGCCGGTGCTGCGGTCCAGGTCTGAGGAGGCGTAGCGTTCGGATTGCGAGAACGCCACCTGGGTCGGTACGCCGCCCGGCGCTGCACGGAACAGCTGGTGCACCGCTGCGTCGTCGCTGCGCTTGATGTCGTACTTTTCGATGGCGTCGCCCATGGTCGGGCTGTGCACGGTGTGCTGGGTGGTGTCCAGCAGGCCGGCGCGCGCCAGTTCGCCCAGGATGGAAATGATGCCGCCTGCGCGGTGCACGTCTTCGATGTGGAATTTGTCGGTCATTGGCGCCACCTTGCACAGGCAAGGTACCTTGCGCGAGATACGGTCGATGTCGGCCATGGTGAACAACACGCCAGCTTCGTGCGCAGCAGCCAGCAGGTGCAGCACGGTGTTGGTGGAGCCGCCCATCGATACGTCCAGTGCCATCGCGTTCTCGAACGCTTCCTTGCTGGCGATGGAGCGCGGCAGCACGGTGTAATCATCCTGTTCGTAGTGGCGCTTGGCCAGCTCCACGATCAGGCGGCCGGCGCGCAGGAACAGTTCCTTGCGGTCGCTGTGGGTGGCGACGATGGTGCCGTTGCCAGGCAAGGACAGGCCCAGCGCTTCGGTCAGGCAATTCATCGAGTTGGCAGTGAACATGCCGGAGCAGGAACCGCAGGTCGGACAGGCCGAACGCTCGATTTCCGCCACGTCGGCATCGGATACGCTGCTGTCGCCGGCCTTGATCATGGCGTCGACCAGGTCCAGCTTGATGATCTTTTCGCCGCCGTTGACAGCCTTGACCACCTTGCCCGCTTCCATCGGGCCGCCGGAGACGAAGACTGCCGGGATATTCAGGCGCATGGCAGCCATCAGCATGCCGGGCGTGATCTTGTCGCAGTTGGAAATGCAGACCATGGCGTCGGCGCAGTGGGCGTTGACCATGTATTCCACCGAGTCGGCGATCAGGTCGCGCGAGGGCAGCGAGTACAGCATGCCGCCGTGGCCCATGGCGATGCCGTCGTCGACTGCGATGGTGTTGAATTCCTTGGCCACGCCGCCGGCTGCTTCAATCTCGCGCGCGACCAGCTGGCCCAGGTCTTTCAGGTGGACGTGGCCCGGTACGAACTGGGTGAAGGAGTTGACCACGGCGATGATCGGTTTATTGAAATCGCCGTCCTTCATGCCGGTGGCACGCCACAGGGCGCGAGCGCCTGCCATATTGCGGCCTTGGGTGGTGGTGTAGGAACGGTATTGCGGCATGGCGGGGTCTCCTCAGTAAGAGTCCTAGGGTGCCTCGCCCATGGCGAGTTGTCAAATATATGATATGCACTGCTGTGATATGCTTTGCGAATGAATATCGAACTTCGCCAGCTGCGCTACTTCGCCACCGTCGCCGAGGAGCTGCATTTCGGCCGTGCTGCGCGCCGCCTGCATATGACCCAGCCGCCGCTGTCGCAAACCATCATGGCGCTGGAAGAGATGCTGGGCGCACCGCTGTTCGAGCGTAACCGGCGCGGCGTGGCGCTGACGGCTGCCGGCGAAGCCCTGCTGCCGGAGGCGCGCCGCCTGCTCGAACAATCGGCCGGGCTGGCGGCGCTGGTGCAGCGCGCCGCCACCGGCGCCAGCGGGCGGCTGTCGCTGGCTTTCGTGTCCTCTGCCGACTACAGCGTGCTGCCGCCTACCCTGCGCGCCTATCGCGCTGAATACCCGCAAGTCGAAATCACGCTGAAGGAGGCCACGTCCGACCTGCAGCTCGACGACCTGCTGGAAGGCCGGGTCGATGCCGGCCTGCTGATCCCTCCCCTGCCCGACCGCGCCCGCCAGGAACTGGAATACCTGCCCGTGCTGAGCGAGCCGCTGGTGCTGGCCGCGCCTGCGGGACTGCCGGCCGTGGCGCATGCAGGCAAGCGCACCGGCGCCGCCGATCTGCGCAAGCTGGCCGGCCTGCCGCTGATCATTTTTCCGCGCCATATCTCGCCCGGGCTGTACGACGCCATCCTGTCGGTGTTCCGCGATGCCGGCATCACCGCCGAGGTGGCGCAGGAAGCGATCCAGATGCAGACCATCGTCAGCCTGGTATCGGCTGGCATGGGTATCGCACTTGTGCCACAATCCGTGTCGAATTTGCGCCGCCCCGGGGTGGAGTACCTGCCCCTGGTCCAGAGCACGCCGCTGGTGGAAACCGGCCTGGCCTGGCGGCGCGACAATGCCTCGCCCGTGCTGCGCGGCTTTTTGGAATTAATGAGAAAGAGAATCTGAATGCCGTTAATGCATCCAATGCCCGATCCGGTCGCCATCCACCTGGGTCCTGTGGCGATCCACTGGTATGGCCTGATGTACGTCCTGGCTTTTGCCATGTTCATCGGGCTTGGCCGCCTGCGCATCAAGCTGCCGCATATCGCCGCGCAAGGCTGGACCAAGGAAGACCTGGACGACATGCTGTTCTACGGCATGCTGGGTGTGATCGTCGGCGGACGCCTGGGCGAAGTATTCTTCTACCAGCCGGAAATGCTGCTGACGCCACTGCGCATCTTCAAAGTGTGGGAAGGCGGCATGAGCTTCCACGGCGGCTTCCTCGGCGTGTTGATCGGCATGGCGCTGTGGGCGCGCAAACGCAAGCGCAACCTGCTGGACGTGTATGACTTCATCGCGCCGCTGGTACCGCTCGGTTATGCCGCCGGCCGCATGGGCAACTTCATCAATGCCGAGCTGCCGGGCCGCGTGGTCAGCGATCCAAGCCTGCCCTGGGCGATGATCTACCCGAATGTGGGCCCGATGCCGCGCCACCCTTCGGCCATCTACCAGATGCTGGTCGACGGCATCCTGGTGTTCTGCATCCTGTGGCCATTCGCCCGCAAGGCCCGCCCACGCCTGGCGGTCGGCGCCCTGTATGTGCTGCTGTATGGCTGCGCGCGTTTCTTCACCGAGTGGTTCCGCACCCCGGACTGGGAAATCACCGTAGCCGGCCTGCCGGTCACCTCGGGCCAGATGCTGTCGCTGCCGATGATCGTCGGCGCCATCATCATGCTGGTGTGGGCCTACCGCTCAAACCAGCCCGATAGCGCCGGCCAGCGCGCCTGAGGCAATCAGCCACAAGGGATTCAATTTGGTCGCATAGGCCGCCGCTGCGGCGGCCAGCGCCAGCACGATGCCGCGCCACCCGGCGCCGGCCACACTCAGGAAGGTCCACGCGGCGCCGGCCAGCATGCCGGCCGCCAGCGGCGCCAGCGCATCGCGCAGCGCACCGGCCCAGCGCCCTTCCCCGCCGCCATGGCGGTTGATCACCGTCCCCAGCGCCAGCACCAGGCAGGACGAAGGCACAATCGCCGCCAGCGTCACCACGACCGCGCCCAGCCAGCCCTTGACCATCCAGCCGATCAGCGTCACGAACAGCAGGTTCGGGCCGGGCGCAGCTTGCGCCAGCGCGTACATGGCCGCGAACTGTTCGTCCGTCAGCCAATGGTTCTGCACCGAGACGTAATGGTGCACATCCGGCGCCACCAGCACCACCCCGCCGCCGATTGCCGTTAGCGACAGCAGCGCCAGGTGCCAGGCGAGGCCGCCCAGTTTGACGTCGTCGTTCATGGCTTCCTCCAGACAAAGGCAAACAGCAGGAAGCCGATCGGCACCAGCGTGGCCACGACCGTGATCAGCCCAACCTTCGCCACGCCAAGGCCGACAAAGGCCGCCGCCAGCAGCGCGACCTGGACCGCCCGGCGCGCGCGCAAGGCAGTGCCGCGCAACATGCCGAGCGCCAGCTTCAGCGCGGTAGCGAGGATCAGCCCCGACGCAGCGGCAGCCATCCCGCGCATGGCGTTGACGAAGATTGGATGGTGGGCCAGGCCCTGGTAAGCAGCCCCCAGCGCGATGACGATGAAAAACGGGCCGAGCAGGAGCCCAGCCAGCGCCGAGAAGCCGCCCGCCACGCCGGCATAGCGCTGGCCGACCATGACGGACAGGTTGCAGATGGTGGGGCCTGGCAGGAGCTGTGCGATGCTGAGGAGCTGGCCGAATTCGGCGGCCGTCAGCCACTGCGTGCGTTCGACCAGGTGGCGGTAGGCAAACGGCAGCACGCCGCCGAATCCCTGTATCGCCATGTGCGAGAAAACCTTGAACAGCGCCCAGCATCCTACCCGTGCATCCTGCATCGCATCCCCCTTACTGCGCCGCGCATTCCCTCAGGCGAATGCGTGATAGAACATATAGCCCGCCAGTGCAAACAGCACCACGGCAAAGACCCGCTTGAGCGCCGCCACGTCCATCTTGTGTGCCATGCGCGCGCCAAGCGGCGCCATGATCACGCTGGCAGCCACGATCACCGCCAGCGCCGGCAGGTAGACGAAGCCCAGCGAATGCTGCGGCAAGCCCGGCTCCGACCAGCCGTAGTAAATATTCGACAAGGTGCCCGACAGCGCGATCGGGAAGCCCAGCGCGGCGCTGGTTGCCACCGCCTGGTGAATACGCACATTACACCACGCCATGAACGGCACCGAGATAAACCCGCCCCCGGCACCGACCAGCCCCGCCATGGTGCCGATCGCGCCACCGGCAGCGAACATGCCCGCCGTGCCAGGCAGTTCACGCCCGGCCGAAGGCTTTTTGTTGCGCAGCATCTGCGCCGCGGAGAATGCCACGAACAGCGCAAACAGCAGCGACAACGCGGAAGTATTCATCTGCTTGCCGATCCAGGGCCCGATCCACGAGCCGATCACGATGCCCGGCGCCAGCAGCGCCACAATGCGCCACTGCACCGCGCCGTGCCGGTGGTGCGCCCGTACCGAAGACATGGAGGTAAACATGATCGTGGCCAGCGAGGTCGCAATCGCCATGTGCACCACCAGCGCGGGTGGAAAGCCCTTGGCCGTGAAGATCATGGTAATGAAGGGAACCAGCACCATGCCGCCGCCAATTCCCAGCAAACCAGCTGCGTATCCGCCCCCGGCCCCCATCAGGAGCAGGAGGCCGACCAGGCTCCAATCCATCAATCGCCCTTCAGCAGCGCCATCACATGCTTCCACTGGGCCGGCGTGACCGGCGTGATCGACAGGCGGCTGCCTTTTTGCAGCACCACCATGTCCTCAAGCTGCGGCAGCGAGCGCATTTCGGCCAGCGACAGCAGGCGCGTCTTGCGCACGCCTTTCACATCGACGGAAATCCAGCGCGGCTGCTCCTGCGTCGCCTTCGCATCGTAGTAATGGCTCTTGGGATCGAACTGGGTGGCATCGGGATAAGGCCCGCTGGCCACTTCCGCGATGCCGGCAATGCCAGGCTCGGGACAGGAGGAATGGTAGAACAGGACGCCGTCGCCCGGCTTCATCGCATCGCGCATGAAGTTGCGGGCCTGGTAGTTGCGCACACCGAACCACGGCATCGTCCTGCTTTTGGCAGACATGACGTCGTCGATGCTGACCTCGTCGGGCTCAGACTTCATCAACCAATATTGCATGGCTCTCCTCTGGGCGTAAAAAAACGGTTGCGCACCCTCAGGTGCAGGCAACCGCTTTTATGGAATGAGGCCCCGCCTGTGCCGTTATGCCGGCATCCCGAACCTTACGGTTCAAGGTGGTTGCAGTTAGTTCAACTTCGGGTTCATCAGACAAGTGACGCTCACGCCCGCCGAACAAATTTCCGCAACCGATGCATGTAAATGGTTCAAGGAATATATGGCAAATCTCGAACACCGCAGGGTGACACGAAGTTTACTCCTCAAACGTTTTGCGGGAAAGGCCTTTAAGACAATTTTTGGAGATTAGAAGAGATTCTCTTGCGGCGTCAGCGCATTGTCGAGCACCTTGTGCATGGCGCCCAGCTTCTCCTGCACCTCCAGCATGGACGGGCCGCCGTTGGCAGTCTTCGATGCCAGGAATTCAGCCGCCATGCCCAGCGCCGCCATCACGGCGATGCGGTCATTGCCCTTGATCTTGCCGGCGTCGCGGATTGCATTCATCTTTTTGTCGAGCAGGTTGGCCGCTTCGCGCAGCGCGCGCTCTTCATCGGCCTTGCATGCCAGCTTGTAGGGCTGGCCCATGATGGTCACGTCGACATGGATCATTGGGCATCCTCAGGAGTATCTGCTTCGGCAGCGGGAATTTTATCCAGCAGCGCCATTACGCGGGCGTGCGCTTCCCCGAGGCGGCGTTGGTATTCAAGGTTATCGGCCACCAGGGCTGCATTGGCCTGGCGCAACTGAGCGTTCTCGCGGCGCAAAGACTGCGCGAGTTCCGCAAGGCGGTCGATTTTGTCGGAAAGTTCTTGGAAGTCTGCGATCATCCCGAAACTATAGAGCCGCACGATTGTGCGGTCAACTTGGTGTTATAGATGCTTACGATTGTAGCTCATTTGTAAGCGTGCCCTGCGATCTTCCGCGCCGCCGCCGCGATGTCGATCCACACATCCTTGAACGCGCCGCAAATATCGGCCAGGTCATGGCCTAGTTCCCTGAACCAGATGCCGAGGCTCATGTTCCGTCTCCCGTGATTGAACCCCGCCATTACACCAGGCGAAAATGACAGGACGGCCCGCGCTTTGATTACAAATCTGTAATCGGGCGCCGCCCGCATTGACGGCGCTTTGGCATTTCCAGACAATGCTGGGGATGAAAGCCCTACTGGTAGAAGACGAACAGCGGATCGCGAGCTTTGTATGCAGCGGATTGCGCGAACAAGGCATCCTGGTGGACCATTGCGAAGATGGGAACCTGGGCTATGACTACGCGCTGTCACGCCAGTACGACATCATCCTGCTCGACATCATGGTGCCGGGCCGGGACGGCCTGGCGATCCTGAAAGCGCTGCGCCGCGACGGCCGCGACACGCCGGTGATCCTGCTCACAGCGCGCAATGAACTCGACGACCGGCTCCAGGGCCTGAACCTGGGCGCCGACGATTACCTGGCCAAGCCGTTCTACATGGAAGAACTGGTCGCCCGCATCCACGCGCTGCTGCGCCGTGTCAGCGGCGAACGGCAGAACGTGCTGACGGCCGGCCCGCTCAAGCTGGACCGGCTGACGCGCGTGGCGGAACTCGACGGCCGCGAAGTCGAACTGACCAGCCGCGAATTCAATTTGATGGAATACCTGATGCGCGCGCCGGGCCGGGTCTACACCCGCACCCAGATCCTCGAGCATGTTTGGGGCTACGACTTCGACCCGCAAACCAATATGGTCGACGTCTGCATCCAGCGCCTGCGCAAGAAACTGGCCCTGCCCGAGCACGTCGCCATCGAAGCGGTGCGCGGCGTCGGCTACCGCCTGCGCAAGCCGGACGGCGACGCATGAAGCCTGCGCGCCGGCCGTTCATCCGCTCCTTCCGCATCCGCATTGCGCTGATCACGACCGGCCTGGCCGTCGGCGTCATTGCGGCGCTGTTCATCGCCTCCGCCCTGGCTGTCGTCGCACGCCGGGCCAGCATCCTGGACCGCATGATGGTAGCGCACCTGGCGGGGCCCGGTTTCAGCACCAGATCGCCGACAGTATGGCCCTCGATCGATGCCCACCTGAACGCCAGCTTCAGTGCCTTTGCGCCAATCGAAAGCACGGAGAATTTCGCCATCCTGCGCGCCGTGGACGACCAGGCAGGCCAGCTTTACCGGAGTCCGAACTGGCCGGCTTCCCTGCTGGTGCCGGAGGCTGCCGACAGCGAACTGCGCACCTACTACGGCGGCGGTACGCAGTGGCGCATCGGCCAGACGCGGCGCGGCAGCGTCGTGGTGCAACTCGGCGTGAACACCACCTTGTCCGAGGCCCAGCTGAAGGCCACCATCTGGCGCTTTGGCGGCGCCGTGATCCTGCTTTGCCTGGCGGTCGGCGGCGTGGCCTGGTACCTGGCCGGCCGCGCCATGCGCCCGATCGAGCACTTGAGCGGCGTGATGGAGCGCATCCGCGCCAGCGATTTGCGGCAGCGCGTGGCGGCCGATGAAGAGGTGCAGGAATTCGAACGCCTGGTCACCGTCTTCAATGACATGCTGGACCGGCTGGAGCGCAGCTTCCTGCAGTCGGCCCGCTTTTCCGGCGATGCCGCGCACGAGCTGCGCACGCCGGTCTCGATCCTGCAGGGCGAACTGGAACGCGCCTTCGAGCGGGCCGGCGCCTACCCGGAACTGGAACAGTCGCTGGCCGACATGCTGGATGAAGTGCGCCGCCTCGACAACGTCGTGCGCAAGCTGCTGATGCTGTCGCGCGCCGATGCCGGCCAGCTGCAGATCCCGCTGCAGGCGCTCGACCTGGTGCCGATCCTGCGCGAGCTGGCCGACGACCTGGACATGATGGCGCCCGAGCGCCCGTTGCGGCTCGACCTGCCGGCGCGCATGGATGCGCGGGGCGATGCCGACCTGCTGCGGCAGGTGCTGCAAAACCTGGTCAGCAACGCGGTCAAGTACGGCGTGCCGGAGGGCTGGATCGCCATCGCCGCCCGCCGCACCGGCACCGGCTGGCAAATCGACGTGGCCAACGCTTCGGCCGGCATCGCCTTCGAACAGCGCGACCGGCTGTTCGACCGCTTCTACCGCGCCGGCCATGCCTATGACCGCCGCGTGGCGGGCGTGGGACTGGGCCTGGCGCTGGCGCGCGAAATCGCCCGCGCCCATGGCGGCGAACTGCGCCTGTCCGACTGCACGCCAGCCCAGCTCACCTTCAGCCTGTCCCTGCCGGCAGGCGCAAGCGACAACTGACTAGCAATTCAGGCATATCAAGCTCCCAAGAAATATAACCGTCCGGAAACGCTAAACACCTCTCGTTCATAGAGCGGGCGCCGGCGCGCACCTGCCCTGCGCACGCTTGCATGAGCTGCCGTTGCGATAGCAAGCTGAACTTGTCATTATTTATTTACGAAAAGACCACAAATTCTGACAAGTTATGCTGGGAGGGACTATGCAGTACAAGCAGGTCGAACGGGTCGACACTGCGCTCGATGCCACACGCGCCGACGACCCTTTTCGCGATGACCGCTTGCTGGCGGAGATGCAGGACATCGTCACCGGGGAGAACACCTTCGGAATCAGATTAGTCGACACGCCCGAAGGGCGTAGCCAGGCGAGCATGCTGATTCACAAGATGTACGCCTGGCGTGGCCTGGAAGGCACCCATGCACTCACCGACGACCCGAACCGCGTCACGCTCATGGCGCACAGCCGCGACGAAGCAGTCGGCACGCTGACCCTCGGGCTGGACAGCCCGTCCGGCATCCTGGCCGACCAGCTGTTCGGCGCCGAAATCGACGCCTTCCGGGCGCGCGGCAAACGCGTCTGCGAATTCATCAAACTGGCCTTCGACATGGGGCCAAAATCGAAGAGCTACCTGGCGGCACTGATCCACCTGGCCGTCATGTATGCCTACGATATCCACCGCTTCGACGTCCTGTTCATCGAAGTCACGCCGCGCCATCGCCAGTTCTACCAGCGCATGCTTGGCTTCCGCCAGCTCGGCGAAGAGGTGGTCAATCCGCGCGTCAACGTGCGCGGGGTGCTGATGCACATCGAACTGTCGTACATGAAGGAGCAGATCCGCCGCTTCGGCGGGCAGCCCGATTCCGACGAACGTTCTTTCTATCCGCTGTTCTTCTCGCAGCATGAAGAAGCGGGAATCATCCATCGGCTGCGGGAACAGGAATAAGCCATGGCTGAATCCAACACCGAACGCCGCTTCGACTATGCGCAAGCGTTCTCGCGCAATATCGGCTGGGTTACCGGGGCAGAGCAGGAAGCGCTGCGCAACAAATGCGTGGCGATTGCCGGCGCCGGCGGCGTGGGCGGCGTGCACCTGCTGACGCTGGCGCGCATGGGCGTGGGCGCTTTCCACCTGGCCGACTTCGATACCTTCGACATCCCCAACTTCAACCGCCAGGCCGGCGCCTTCATGTCGACGCTGGGCCAGCCCAAGGTTGACGTGATGGCACGCATGGCGCGCGACATCAACCCCGAAGTGAAGATCCGCACCTTCCCGCAAGGGGTCAACCAGGGCAACCTGCGCGACTTCCTGCAAGGTGCCGACGTGTACGTCGACGGGCTGGACTTTTTCGCCTTCGAGGCGCGCAAGCAGACCTATGCCATGTGCGAGGCGCTGGGCGTGCCGGCCACCTGTGCGGCGCCGCTGGGCATGAGCGTGGCCGGCCTGAACTTCGTGCCCGGCGGGATGAGCTTCGAAGAATACTTCGGCTGGGGCGACTTGCCGGAGCTCGATATGGCAATCCGCTTCCTGGTCGGACTGGCGCCGACCGCCCTGCACCGCAGCTACCTGGTACCCGGCGGTATCAACCTGGCGGAACGGCGCGGCGCCTCGACCTCGATGGCCTGCCAGCTGTGCTCAGGCGTGGCGGCCACCCAGGCCATCAAGATGATGCTCAAGCGCGGCAAGCTGCTGGCCGCACCGCATGGCTTCCAGTACGACGCCTATCGCGACAAGTTCGTCCATACCTGGCGCCCGGGCGGCAATCGCCACCCCTTGAACTGGCTGGCGATCCAATTAGCCAAGCGCAAATTCTCGGCAATGCTGGCTGAGCAATCAAAATAAATATGGATTAATTTTAAATTAATACTCACGCTGCCCGCGACATAAAAAGTCACACAAAATATCAAACCATGCGAATGCTCACCAAATATATCACCCAAGTCGTTGAATTTGCTACTTAATTTTGAGAAGCTACATGTCGGAATATTTTACAGAACGGGCCGAGCAACGCAAACAACATGGTTTGAAAGTTAATACTAAGCGTTTGTTTTTTGGCGGTATTTTAAATGTGGCATACGGATTGCTTTGGATAAGGATCATGGCCTGATCAAATTTAATGCTCAGTCATCCCAAAACTGGTGCTCTATCCTCTCAACGGAGAAATGTAATGAAGATTCTCACACCTAGCGTTCGCGGCCTCGCCGCCAGCATGCTGCTTGCGTTTGGCGCGCTGGCGACCGGCAGCGCAGCCGCTGCACCTTCTTTCCAGGTGAACCCAACCGGACTGGCACCTGCTGGCAATATCTTCACGGCCGACGCCCTCAACGGCGTTTCGTCTGCGCGCGTCGCCTATACGGGCGTGGGCAACAACTACGTGTCCAACGGCTACATCGTCTTCAGCGGCTTTTCCCTGAATTCGAACAATGTCTCGACCGCCGATACCCGCGTCAACTTCGACTACGGCTTGTACGCCACCTTCCACCAGGACTTCACTTGCAGCGGGATTCTTGGCCCGGGCGTATCCTGCACCCCGACCGCCCTGTCGCTGCAGCTGTGGGCCGATGTCGGCAACGACAATACCTATAACCAGGCGGTGGTCGGCACCGATCCTTCGGTGAACTTCGCCGGCGCACAAACCCAGCTGGCCTGGTCCGACTTCGCCTACAACGGCGTGGGCGGCATCGACAACCTCGGCGGCGTGTTCCAGAACGTCACCATGAGCTGGTTCCTGACCGCGGAAGGCAAGGACTACTTCTTTGACCCGGATCCGTTCTACAGCGCATCGTTTGCGGCGTTCAACAACACCACGCAAGGCGTCGATTGCGATACCGTCGACTGCACCAACGCCCTCGACATTGCCATCACCCAGGAAGGCGGCATCCTCGATTTCGTCGCCCCCGTCCCTGAACCGGGCGTGCTGGGCCTGCTCGGCATCGGCCTGCTCGGCATGGCTGGCGTGTATCGCCGCAAACAGCGTTAATCTCCACGCATGACGAAAATGGGACCGGCAACGGTCCCATTTTCATTTCCAGCCCCCGCTTTTGCCCCCTCTCCGCCCCTCGCGCGCCACGACATTGCCTCCTTGGCATGATTGCCATCAATTCAACGCTTGATCAAACGCAAAGAAATTCCCTTGAAAAGGGAAAGTGTCGTCCCTATAATTGTTGGCACTCGTTAGCCGAGAGTGCTAACAACTGTCAATAAACCGAGTAAAAGGAGTTTTGTATGAACCTTCGCCCTTTGCATGACCGCGTCATCGTCAAACGCCTGGACCAGGAAACCAAGACCGCGTCCGGCCTGATCATCCCTGATGCAGCTGCTGAGAAACCAGACCAGGGTGAAGTGCTGGCAGTTGGCAACGGCAAAGTTGCTGACAACGGCACCGTGCGTGCTCTGGAAGTGAAAGTGGGCGACCGCGTTCTGTTCGGCAAATACGCCGGCCAAGCCGTTAAAGTTGACGGCCAGGAACTGCTGGTAATGCGCGAAGAAGACATCATGGCCGTGGTACAGAAGTAATCACAGCCCCCCCTAGATAGACAGAATTCAGGAGAAAACAAACATGGCAGCTAAAGAAGTCATTTTCGGCGATTCCGCCCGTGCCAAGATGGTCGAAGGCGTGAACATCCTCGCCAACGCAGTTAAAGTCACCCTGGGCCCTAAAGGCCGCAACGTGGTGCTGGAGCGCTCCTTCGGCGCCCCGACCGTCACCAAGGACGGCGTGTCGGTCGCTAAAGAGATCGAACTGAAAGACAAGCTGATGAACATGGGCGCGCAGATGGTCAAGGAAGTTGCTTCCAAGACCTCCGACAACGCCGGTGACGGTACCACCACCGCAACCGTGCTGGCCCAGGCCATCGTGCGCGAAGGCATGAAATACGTTGCCGCCGGCATGAACCCAATGGACCTGAAGCGCGGCATCGACAAGGCAGTTGCTGCCACCGTCGAACAGCTGAAGTCCATGTCCAAGCCAACCACCACCTCCAAGGAAATCGCCCAGGTTGGCGCGATCTCCGCCAACTCCGAAACCTCGATCGGCGACCGTATCGCTGAAGCGATGGAAAAAGTGGGCAAGGAAGGCGTCATCACCGTGGAAGACGGCAAGTCCCTGCACGACGAGCTGGACATCGTGGAAGGCATGCAGTTCGACCGCGGCTACCTGTCCCCATACTTCATCAATAACCAAGAGAAGCAAGTTGCCGTACTGGAGAACCCATTCGTTCTGCTATGCGACAAGAAGATCGCCAACATCCGCGACCTGCTGCCGGTACTGGAGCAAGTAGCGAAAGCCGGCCGTCCACTGCTGATCATCGCTGAAGACATCGAAGGCGAAGCACTGGCGACCCTGGTGGTCAACAACATCCGCGGCATCCTGAAGACCTGCGCAGTGAAAGCTCCTGGCTTCGGCGACCGTCGCAAGGCAATGCTGGAAGACATCGCCATCCTGACCGGCGGCCAGGTTGTTGCTGAAGAAGTCGGCCTGACCCTGGAAAAAGCCACCCTGGCAGAACTGGGCCAAGCCAAGCGTATCGAAGTGGGCAAGGAAAACACCATCGTCATCGACGGCGCAGGCGAAGCCTCCGCGATCGAAGGCCGCGTGGCACAGATCCGCACCCAGATCGAAGGCGCGACCTCCGACTACGACCGCGAAAAACTGCAAGAGCGCGTGGCCAAGCTGGCCGGCGGTGTTGCCGTGATCAAGGTTGGCGCAGCCACCGAAGTCGAAATGAAAGAGAAGAAGGCACGCGTTGAAGACGCACTGCACGCAACCCGCGCAGCTGTGGAAGAAGGCATTGTTCCAGGCGGCGGCGTAGCCCTGCTGCGTGCCCGCGCCAACCTGAACGTGAAAGGCGACAACGCCGACCAGGAAGCAGGTATCAAGATCGTCCTGCGCGCAATGGAAGAGCCACTGCGCATGATCGTCACCAACGCCGGCGAAGAAGCTTCGGTGGTTGTAAACGCAGTGCTGGCTGGTTCCGGCAACTACGGCTACAACGCTGCCAACGGCACCTACGGCGACATGGTTGAAATGGGCGTCCTGGACCCAGCCAAGGTAACTCGTTCCGCACTGCAGAACGCAGCTTCCATCGCTGGCCTGATGCTGACCACCGACTGCATGGTTGCTGAAGTCACGGAAGACAAGCCAGCCGGCGGCATGGGCGGTATGGGTGGCATGGGCGGCATGGGTGGCATGGACGGCATGATGTAATCAGCCGGCTCACCGAGCTCACAAAAAAGCCCACTTGCCAGAACGCGGCCCAGCCCGCGCTCTGTGCGGGTGGGCTTTTTTCATTTCCTGTTCTTGTACCTCTGATCGCGAGTCTCCCAGTTGGGCTTGTGGGCACTTGGGGCGCTAGCCGTATCTGGCCACTGCCTTTGCCATGACAATCGCAACCATTGCATACGTTTCCGCAATCGACAATGATGTCCGAGACCGCACCACTGACGCATGGAAGGCTCTTGCCATCCAGCGGATGCACGCAATCATTACCAACTCCACATCCTGACCATGCTCAACACGCGCATCGTGGCGACTCATCCCTTGTTCAACCGCCAGCAGATGGTGAGGTAAGGACGCAAAAAAGTTCGCTGATAGACTCGCCACCATGACAATCGCAACCATTATCTGCCCCGCTCACGGCGAAAGCGGCTTCGTTTACGTTTGCAGCCATTTGATCGGGAATCCGGCTCAAAAATGGCATTGCGGCTACCCTGAAAAAGATGCCGCCTGGCGCGACGCCTGGTGTGCGGTATGTAATGAGGTATATGAGCGTGAAGGCGGATGGAACGCCATGAACGAAGGTGAAGTCGAGATCGATGTAATTTGCGGGCATTGCTATGAAGGCGCCATGGCGCAAAGCATCACCTGCCTGGACGACGCCAGGCAGGCTGAATGGACTCACTACCTGGAGACCTTGCGCAAAGCCGAATGGGCCCAGCCAGGAGCCATGACCGATGTCTTCGGCCTCCGGAATTATCCGGTCTGGGACTGTTACCAGCGAAGCGCGCAACTGGTTTTCATTCACGGCGATCACTTGCAGATTGTGGCCGACGTCGAATTCGTCGGCACCCATTCAACCGACAGCAATACCTGGACGTGGTCCTGGGCGAACTTCGACCTGCTGGAGCCAGTTCGCTCCCGCATCGCTGCCTTTCGCGACTTTGGCGAACAGCGCGCTTATCCCCGCCTCACTGTCCCGACATGGAGAGCCGATCATCAGGATGCGAAGGACATGACTGTCGTGGCCGCAGACGTATTGCGCGGCATAGGGTGCTTCGCGATCAAAACAGATGGCGGCTATCACCACATGGTCGTTATGTCGGTAAAACGGCGCGAGTGAGCAAGCCTGCACTCAACCGTGCTACAATCACAATAACTTTTGCGCAACGTTCATTTAATTTCGACAAGATGAAGAAACTTCTGACCGCCTTCCTGTTTTTCGCTGCAGGCTCCGCCTACGCCGGCCCGATCGACCTGATCACCAATGGCAGCTTTGAAAAGAACCCGATAGCCGCTGGTTCCTGGACCATCAAATCCGGGCTCGATGGATGGAGTGTAGGTTCGAAGGGCGTTGAAGTACGCAATAACGTGGCCGGCACAGCGCAGGACGGCGGCAACTTCCTGGAGCTGGATTCCACGGGCAATAGCTGGATCAGCCAGACCATCGACACCATTGCTGGCGGCGAGTACAACCTGTCCTTTTTCTATGCCCCGCGTGAAAATACCTCGGCTGCCACCAACGGCATTGACGTCCTGTGGAACGGCAACCTGCTGAAGCACGTCGAGCAGGACAACTTCACCTCCAAGACCAACTGGTTCAAGATTGAGTTGTCGATGTTTGCTGTTGGCAGCCTGTCGAACCTGAGTTTCAAGGCTTCCGGCATCAGCGACAGCATCGGCGGTTCGCTCGATAACGTCTCGCTGACGGCCGCCGTACCGGAGCCGGCAACTATCGCCTCGCTGCTGCTCGGCCTGGGCATGATGGGTTTAACCCTGCGCCGCCGCAAGCAGTAAGCGTCCACTCTCCGTACTCGGAAGCCTGCCAGGTTCACGCCTCGCAGGCTTTTTTACTCTGCCTGCCGGCTCATCAATTCATTGAGTCAGCTGTGCGTTGCGGATCACCGCCCTCAGAAGTTCGGCGCCCGCAGGAAAGTCTTCGCCGTTGACCCGGCAATCGGCAGCGAGCATGCCATTATCATCCCTGCACGCGTATAAACGGATGCCGAAGAATGCCTGCGCTGCAAGCTGCTCGCTGAAGGCATCAATCGAATTCGTGAACGGGCAGCAGGGGCAGGAATCGTGGTCGCCGCACTCCTCTCCGGCAGGGGTGGCTGTCATGTGGTGCGCGTATGGCCCCATGAACACTTTGCGCAGTAAGCCAGGGGCGCCATCCTCCGAGGGCTGCGGCATTTCCCACGCGCCGCCTCCAAAATTGGGATTCAGATCTGTTAGTATTGGCGCACTTTCACCGCAGGGATGCGCAACATATGTCTTCTTCCCGTAAATCTGCTATCGCCGGTAGCGTTGCCGGTCTTCTTGTTGCCGCTGTCGGCGCCTGGTACGCAAGCAATCACAAGCCCAATATGACAGCAACGTCGACGGTGGTCGCCGCGGCCGCCTCCGTGCAAGCGGCGAAAGCGAACGTAAGCCGCGACCAGGCGGTGGAAAAGCTGATGGCGCTGCCGGAATTGAAACAGCTGGCCGATGCCATCGAAAAACGCAGCGGCGGCGAGCGGCATGGCGCGCTGCTTGAAACCGATCCGGCGCCGCGCGATGTGAAAGGCAGCCCCTACTACCAGCTCATTTTCGTGGAAAACGGCGACGACATGGCGCAAGCTGTGGCCAGCTTCCTGGTCTCGCACGTGAACGGCGAAATCCTCGTGGAAGATGATGTCAGCGGCGAGCTGATGTCGCTCGATCAATGGCGTAAAGGCTTGAAGGAATAGTCCATGTACACCCTCTACTACGGCCGCGGCACGGCGAGCCTTGCGATCCACGCGGCCCTGAAAGAGATCGGCGCGCCTTACCAGCTGGTGGAAGTCGACATCGAAGCGGGCCAGCAGCGCAGTCCGGAATACCTGCGCATCAACCCGCAGGGCAAGGTCCCTGCCCTCATCATCGACGGCAAGCCCTTCACCGAATCGGCTGCCCTCATGATGATGCTTGCCGAACGCCACCCGCAATCGAACCTGGCGCCGCCCGCCGCTTCGCTGGCGCGCGCCGAATGGTATGAATTGATCATGATGCTGGCAAACAGCCTTGGCAATAATTTCCGCCTGTGGTTCTACCCGGCCGACCTCGCCGGCACGAAAGAAGACAGCGCGCTGCGCAGCGCCATCCAGCAACGCATCGAATCAACGTGGGCGATGCTGGATGCCCGCCTGGCCGATAACGGCCCTTACCTGCTGGGCGAATCGTTCTCCGGCGCGGACCTGATGCTGACCATGTATATGCGCTGGTCGCGTAATATGGCGCGTCCTGCAACTGCCTGGCCGGCATTGCAAAAATATGCCGACATGATGCGCGCCCACCCAAGCTGGCGCCACATTACGCAAGTCGAAGCACTCACTGGATGGTAAAAGATGTTCAAGAAGTTGTTTGCGGCGTTCAGCGCCAAATCGAAAACCCGCGCTGATGCGCCTTACGGCACGGAAGATTTGAATACCGTGCATAAGATGCTGTTCGCCGACGATGTCGGCCAGCTCTTTGGCGAAGCTCCCGATGCACGGGTGGTGCAAGCCATCGCGCAAGACCCCAACGAAGAATCGCGCGTGCGCCTGCTGGCAGCGCAATGGCTGCGCGCCAGCGGCCATGTGCCTGCCGCAGCGGAAGTACTTGGCGTAGTCATCGAAGTGCCGCTGGACGGCAGCATGGACACCCTGGCCGCCTACGCCGACGGGCGCGTGCGCTACATCAACCAGACCGGCCGCACCGCAGTATTCGAAGGTGCGCCGGCCGATGTGGCGGCGCAGGCGAAAGCGCTGGTGGCAAGCGCCATTCCGGCCTTTATCAAGGCCTCCCGGCAAAAGCCGGTATATGCGCCCGGCGCGGGCCAGTTGCGCTTTACTTTCCTGTCGCAGGATGGCAACCGCGTCACCGACGGCTTCTTCAGCGACATCGTGCGCGACGAACTGGCCAAGCCCGTCCTCGAGCAAGGCCAGCGCCTGCTGGACCTGGTGGTCAGGCAGGGGAACGCGCAGTAAGCGGCGCGGGTGCGCCCTGCACTCGCCCAACCCACCACACCGAGAAGAACAACAGCGCCGACGCTATGAGGCCGATGGTTCCATAGCCAAGCACGTGGCCCGCCGCATCGGTATGCACCAGCAGGCCGCCGGCAAACGCGCCAATCCCCGTTCCCATCTGCTGTACCGCCGCATTCGCGCTCAGGAAGGCGCCGCGCCGCTGCGGCTCGGGGATGGTGGTCAATAGCGCCTGCAGCGGCACGAAACGGCCGGACATCGCCACCATGAAGAACGGGAAGAACAGCATGATCGCCAGCAGCGGGATTTGCGGCATGTGGGTCATGAACAGCGTTGGCGCGATGGAGAACAGCGCCATCCAGCGAAACACGCGCTGCTTGCCGGCCTTGTCCGACCAGCCGCCAATCAGGCGTGAGCTGAACAGGGTTGCAATGCCGCCGCACAGGTAGACGTAGCTGATCTGCGCCGGCTCGATGCCGAGGTTGCCGACCAGCATGGGCGAAATGAAGGGGATCACCATCATGCCGCTGACCGTGACCACAAAGCACAGCAGGAAGCCGCGTAAGTGGGCGCCTACCGTAAACAAGCCAAACAGCTCGGGCAGCACGCGTGCCAGCGGCACCGGTGCGTTCGCCAGGTGCGCAGTCATCGATGGCAGCGTGCGCGCAGCGGCTACCCATACGATCATCGACAGCACGACCAGCAGGTAGAACGGCGACTGCCAGCCGAAGTGCGCGCCGAGCATCACGCCGACCGGCACACCCGCAATCGCGGCCATGCTGAAGGAAGTCATCACGACACCGGTGGCGGCGCCGCGGCGTTCCTGCGGAATCAGGTCGGCGATGACGGACATGCTGATCGCACCGAGCACGCCGCCGGTCATGCCGGCAAAGGCGCGCGACAGTACCAGCACGTGGAAGTTCGGCGCCAGCGCGCAGGCCAGGTTCGACAGGTTGAACAGCATGAACACCACCAGCTGCAGCTTCTTGCGGTCAAAACGGTCGGCATAGGTTGCCGCCAGCAAGCCGGAAAGCCCGGCGCACCACGCGTAGGCCGACACGGCGCCGGAAACCTGGGCCGCCGAGATGGCGAACGCCTTCATCAGCTGCGGCGCGAGCGGCATCATGACCATGAAGTCCATGATGACGGTGAATTGGATGAACGCCAGCAGCCAGAGCACCGTGCGTTCGCGTTGAGGAGTGAGTTTCTGGGTCATCAGCTAAGTTGGTTAATGTCGTTGATGGCGCGCTTGAGGATAGCGCGAATTGCGTCGACGTGCTCGCGGCTGGTACGCGGTCCGCGGCCGCGGGTGATCACCGCGTCTTTCAGCGCGTGCATCAGGGTGCGCAGATCGCCACCGTCCTCGCCGCGCGCGTTCTCGACCAGGCGCGCCATGTAGGCATCCACCATATTGCGGTTCTCATCGAGGAACTGCTGCCCTTCCGGCAGCACCGAATACAGCTTCTTGTTGCCGTCCTTGACGATGTCGACATGGCCCATGTCGGCCATCATCGACAGCAGCGGGTAAATCGCGCCCGGGCTGGGCGAATAGCTGCCGCCGGTCAGCGCTTCCAGCTCCTTGATGATCTCGTAGCCATGGCGCGGCTTGTCGGCAATCAGCTGCAGCACCACGTAGCGCATGGCGCCTGCATCGAACATCTTGGGACCGCGGCCGCCGCCGCGCTGGTGATGGTGGTGCTCATGATGCAGCCGATGGTGGCCACGGAAGAAATGGAACATCGCTTTCTCCTGAATAGTTAAGATATATCGTAATAAGACATATCTTAACTTATTTTTTGCAAAATGCAAGAAGCCTGGAATGTTAAATCCCGCATGGAAGGCAAGCAGCGTGCGCCACACAATGGGCTCACATACGGGAGGTTGGATGGATACGCATAAAAAATACGGCACATTACCGGGGCGCCTGGTCATGCTCGGATTCGGCAGCGTTGGCCAGGCGGTGGTGCCGCTGCTGTTACGTCACTTTGAGCTCGAGCCTGCGCGCGTCACGGTGGTGTCGCGCGGCCCGGACAAGAGCGGGATCGCCGAGGAATATGGCATTACCTATGAAGCCACGCCGCTGCAGGAAGGGAATCTCGAGAGCATCCTCGATCCCCTGCTGGAGCAAGGCGACTTCCTGCTCAACCTCTCGGTCGACGTATCGAGCCTGGACCTGATCCGCTACTGCTGGCGGCGCGGCGTGCTTTATCTCGACACCTGCACCGAGCCCTGGAAGGGGTTTTACGACGACGAGCGGCTGTCGCTGTCGCGCCGTTCGAATTACGCGTTGCGCGAGGCTGTGCTGGCCTTTCGCCTCGACAAGCGCCACGGCGCAACGGCAGTCGTCACGCAGGGCGCCAACCCGGGCCTGGCTTCCGTGCTGGTGAAACAGGCGCTGATGAACATGGCGCGCGACCAGCACCTTGAAGTGGAGCGTCCCGCCTGCTACGAAGACTGGGCCAAGCTGGCGCAGAAACTGGAGATCAAGGTAATCCATATCGCCGAGCGCGATACGCAAGTCGCCAGCCGCCGCAAAGGGCGCGACGAATTCGTCAACACCTGGTCGGTGGACGGCTTTGTCAGCGAGGGCTTGCAACCGGCGGAGCTGGCTGGGGCAGCCACGAAAAACACTGGCCGGCCGATGCGGCGCGCCACGGCTACGGCAGCGACGCCGCCATTTACCTGAAGCGGCCCGGCATCGCCACACGGGTGCGCAGCTGGACCCCGCTGGAAGGCCCTTACCACGGCTTTCTGGTCACGCATGCCGAATCGATCTCAATTGCGGACCACCTGACGCTGCGTGAGAACAATGAAGTAGTCTACCGCCCCACCGTGCACTACGCCTACCATCCATGCGACGACGCCGTGCTGTCGCTGCACGAGATGGCTGGTAAAAACTGGCGGCAGCAAAGCCGGCAGCGCATCATCGGCGAGGAAATCCAAAGCGGCATGGACGAACTGGGCGTGCTCCTGATGGGCAACGCCAAAGGCACCTACTGGTACGGCTCGCGCCTGAGCATCGAGCAGGCGCGCAAGCTGGCGCCACATAACTCGGCTACTTCGCTGCAAGTGGTGGCCGGCATCCTGGGCGGGATGGCGTGGGCGCTGCGCCACCCGGATTGCGGCGTAGTGGAGCCGGACGATATCGACGACCAGCTCATCATGGAAATCGCCGCGCCCTACCTGGGCGAACTGGTCGGCGTATACGGCGACTGGACGCCGCTCAAGGAACGCAGCGGCTTGTTCGACGAGCCACACGACCAAGACGATCCCTGGCAGTTCCTGAATTTCCGCGTCACCTGATATGGGCACGCTGCTGCGCAAAGAGCTGGGCGTTATCGAAAACTCTTACTATGAGGCCAGCGTGCAGCGTGCTGCTGCCCTGCCGCCATTGGCCGGCAGCACCAGCGCCGACGTTTGCGTGGTCGGCGGCGGCCTGGCCGGCCTGTCCGCCGCGCTGGAGCTGGGCGAACGCGGCTATTCCGTCGTGCTGCTGGAAGCCCAGCGCTTGGGCTGGGGCGCATCGGGCCGCAATGGTGGCCAGGTACTGCCGGGCTTCGGCAGCGATGGCGAGAGCGCGATCGAGCGCCAGTTGCCGCGCGACGATGCGCGCCGCGCCTGGGATGCCTCGGTGGCAAGCGTGCAACTGCTGCGCAAGCGCATCGACAAGTACAGCATCGATTGCGATTTCAAGCCCGGTGCGCTGAGCCTCGCTGTCAAGGCCAGCAAGATGCGCGCTTTGGAAGCGTGGGGACGGCATGTGGAAAAGGCTTACGGTTATCCACTCCACTGGATATCGCCGCACGAAATCGGGCGCTGGATCGACAGCCCGCGCTTTCACGCAGGCGTTGCCGATATGGGCGGCGGACATGTCCACCCGCTCAAATACACGCTCGGACTCGGGCGCGCAGCAATGGCGGCAGGCGTACGCGTGTTCGAGGATTCGCCGGTCTTCCTGCTGGAACGCGGCGACACGGCACTGGTGCACACCGCGCAGGGGCAGGTGGCGGCGCGCTTTGTGGTGCTGGGCGCGAATGTCTATCTTGCGGAATATGGCAACCTGGTGCCGCAGGTAAGCGCTCGCATCATGCCGGTCGGGACTTACATTGTCGCCACCGAGGCGCTCAGCAAAGAATTCGCCGAAAGCCTTCTGCCGCGCCGCAGCGCCGTATCCGACACGAACTTCGTGCTGGATTATTTCCGCTTCAGCGCCGACCACCGGCTGCTGTTCGGAGCCGGCGACAGCTACAGCGCCAAGACACCTGCCAACCTGGTGGAACGCATCCGGCGCCGCATGGTGGCGGTGTTTCCCCAACTGTCCGACGTCGGCATCGACTACGCGTGGGGCGGCTTCATCGACATCAGCATGAACCGCGCACCGGACCTGGGGCGGATCGGCCACAACATCTATTACATGCAAGGCTTCTCAGGCCATGGCCTGGCCTTCACCGGCATGGCAGGCCTGCTGGTGGCGGAGGCGATTGCCGGACAGGCGGAGCGCTTCGACATCTTCGCGCGCGTCAAGCACGCCCCCTTCCCCGGCGGCACGCTGCTGCGTACACCGGCGCTGGTATTGGGCATGCTCTACTTCCAGATGCGGGATATGTTTTGAAAGTCGGGGTCAGCTCCGGCAATCGGACAAACGCTGCGCGTTTGTCCGATTGCCGGAGCTGACCCCGACTTTCAAAACATATCCCGCATCTGGAAGTAGAGCATGCCCAATACCAGCNAAGTCGGGGTCAGCTCCGGCAATCGGACAAACGCTGCGCGTTTGTCCGATTGCCGGAGCTGACCCCGACTTTTAATCAGTTATCCAGGTGGGAGATCTGCAGGCGGCGGCTTTCCTGCACCACGCCGTTGGCTTTGTGCTCGAGCACCAGTTCGGCATTCTGCTCGTCCAGCGAGATGCCAACCGACAGGATGTCGATCAGCAGCAGTTGCAGGATGCGCGAAATCATCGACAGGAAGGCACTGCTGTCTTCCGTATGATCAACCGCCAGGCAGACCGTGGCCTTCTTGGCCAGCGGCGTCTGGCTGCTGGTGATGGCGATGACGTCGGCGCCGGCATTGCGCGCCGATTCCACGGCCTCCACCAGTTCCGGCAGCTTGCCGGAGTTTGAGATCGCGATCACCACGTCGCCCGGCTTCAGCAGTTCGGAAGCCAGCTTGAACAGGTGCGAGTCGCCGTAGGCGGCGGTCGGGATGCGGAAGCGGAAGAACTTGTGCTGGCCATCCAGCGCCACCACGCGCGAATTGCCCATGGCGTAGAACTCGACCTTTTTGGCCTTGGACAGCAATTCGATCGCGCGGTCCAGCGAATGCACGTCCATCTGGTCGCGGAATTTCAGGATCGCGGAAACGGTGTTGTCGATCACCTTGGCGCTCAGGTCGTGCGTGCTGTCGGAGACGCGCACCTGGCTGTGGCGCACCGGAATAGCGCCGGTCAGGCTGGAGGCGAACTTCAGCTTGAAGTCCGCCAGGCCCTGGAAGCCCAGCGAGCGGCAGAAGCGGATCACGGTCGGCTGCGATACTTCCGCCAGGCGCGCGATATCGGCAATCGGTTCGTTGAGCACCAGGCGCGGTTGCTCGATCACCAGCTGCGCGACGCGCTGTTCGGCCGGCGTCAGTTCCGACTTCAGCGACTGCACGCGCTCCATCAGCGTATTGGCGCCGGTGCGGCCGCGCAGGTGCTCGGACAAAATCGTCGCAACGCCGTAAAAGGCTGGATTCGGCGTGGTGATGACGTAAGTCGGGATGTCGGCCAGGTAGGACGAGAAGCGCCCCTTGGCCTCAAAACGGCTGCGGAACGGCGATTCCCTGAACCATTCGCCCATGCGCGGCACAATGCCGCCGCCGATGAAGATGCCGCCGAAGGAGCCCAGTGTCACGGCCAGGTTGGCGGCGGCGCCGCCCAGCATGGCACTGAAGCATTCCAGCACTTCGACGCACAGTTCGTTCTGGTCTTTCAGTGCACCGGCGATGATCTGCTGCGACGTCAGGTCACGCACACTCAGGCCGTTGCGGCGCGCCAGGGCGCGGTAGATGATTTCCATGCCGGGGCCGGAAATCAGGCGTTCGTTGGAAACGTGCGGCCAGGTCTGCCAGGCGTATTGCAGGATCGCGTATTCGCGCTCGTCGGCCGGTGCAAAGTTGGTATGGCCGCCTTCGGAACCCAAGGTCACGAAACCGTCGGTGGTCGGGATCACGCCGGAGCAGCCCAGGCCAGTGCCGGGACCGAGCACGCCGATCACCGAGTTCTGCGCCGGGGAGCCGCCGCCGACCTGCATCAAATCGTCCGCCTTGAAGCCCGGGATGGCCATTGCCAGCGCGGTGAAGTCGTTCACCACCAGCAGGGTATGCAGGCCCAGTTCGCGCCGCACTTCGTCGGTGGAGAACTGCCAATCGCGGTTGGTCATGCGAATGTAGTCGCCATGCACCGGGTTGGCCAGCGCCAGCGCGCCGTGGTTGAGGCTGACGTCTCCGTGGTCCGCCAGGTAGTTGCGCAGCAGCGGAACGATGCCGGTGAAGTCGTCGCACTGCAGCACGCGCACCGACTGGAACTCGCCGGGAGCGGTTTGCAGCGCCAGGCGCGCGTGGGTGGCACCGATGTCAGCCAGCAGGCGGGGCCCGTCCGCAAAAGCGGATCGGTTAGCTTTTGGGTCTGCCTCTATCTGTTTCATTGTCTTTTAAGTATTAGATAATGCCTTAAAGGCGGGAGGATACCCGAAAAACAAGGCCCCGTGCGTAGACGGGGCCTCTTATATTTATACTGCGTAGCCGAACCACGCGCCATAGCCTGGCAATTGGACCTCGCCGTCCAGCACTTCGCCCGGCAAACCAGGCTGCTCCAGCTTCTGCGCCCCTTGGGCCACCGGCAGCTGGAAGTTCACCGGCGCGGCTCCCAGGTTGAACACCGCGATCACGCTGCGTTCACCTTCCAGGTCGCGCCGCAGCGCCAGTACCGGCTCCGGCGCGTCGTAGAACACAATGTCGCCGCGCGTCAGCTGCGGCATGGTTTTGCGCCAGGCGATCATGCGGCGCGCGAAGTTCAGCGGCGAATTCGGGTCCTCTTCCTGAAGCGAGGCGGCAATGGCCTTGTGCTCCTCGGCCACCGGCAGCCACGGTGTGCCGGAAGTGAAGCCGCCATGCGCACCGGCAGTCCAGGCAATCGGCGTACGGCAGCCGTCGCGGCCCTTGAACTCGGGCCAGAAGGTCTTGCCGTAGGGATCCTGGATCAGCTCATAAGGCACATCGGCCTCGCTGAACGCCAGCTCATCCCCCTGGTAAAGGCAAGGAGTGCCTTTCAGCGACAACTGCATGGCCAGCACCAGCTTGGCGAACGCCGCCTGGTTGCTCATGCCCTTCCAGCGCGTCACCACGCGCACCGCATCATGGTTGCCGACCGACCAGGATGGCTGGCCGTCCTTGACGCGCGCCTTGAAGTCTTCCACCTGCTTGCGGATGTGGCCCGCACTGCTGTCTGCGGTCAGCAGGTTGAAGCTGTAAGCCATGTGCAGCTTGTTGCCGCCGGCGGTGTATTCAGCCATGACGGCCAGCGAATCGTCGGCGCCCACTTCGCCGATCGCCACCGCGCCGTATTCATCCAGCAGCACGCGCAGCTTTTCGAGGAAGGCCACGTTTTCAGGCTGGCTCTTATCGTGGATGTGCGCCTGCATGCCGTAGGGATTGGCGTCGCTCACGGTGGAGGTGTCGCGCACGAGGGCCGGCGGGTTGCTGCGCAACTGGCGGTCATGGAAGTGGAAGTTACAGGCATCCATGCGCACGCCGTCGACGCCGCGCTCCAGCCAGAAGCGCAGCGCGTCAATGTGGGCCTGCTGCACGTCCGGGTGGTGGAAGTTCAGGTCCGGCTGGCTGACGAGGAAGTTGTGCATGTAGTACTGCTTGCGGCGCGAATCCCACTGCCACGACGAGCCACCGAAAACCGACAGCCAGTTGTTAGGCGGATTCCCGTCCGGCAGCGGATCGGCCCAGACATACCAGTCGGATTTAGGATTGTCGCGCGAAGAACGGCTCTCTTTGAACCATGGGTGGTCTTCGGAAGTGTGGGACATGACCTGGTCGATCATGATCTTCAGGCCCAGGCCGTGGGCCTTGGCAATCATGCGGTCGAAGTCGGCCAAGGTGCCGAACATCGGATCGACGTCGCAGTAATCGGCGACGTCGTAGCCGAAATCGCGCATCGGGGATTTGAAGAATGGAGAGATCCAGATGATGTCCACACCCAGCTTGGCGATGTAATCGAGGCGATCGGAGATGCCATTCAGGTCGCCGATGCCGTCACCGTTGGTGTCGAGGTAACTGCGCGGATAGACCTGATAAATGATTGCTTCTTTCCACCAAGGTGTGCTCATATTCCTAATCCCGTAAAAAACGACTATGTAGATAATATACATCATGGATGGGGGAAGTTCAAATACTATGAATCCTTAAAAATCAACAACTTAGTGTTTTTGATGTAGCCAAACTACACGTAAGTGAAACCAGTAGTTGCCAACGCAGGTGGGTTCGCATAGCATCGCGGCCATTATTCGAATCGGGAGACTTCATGTCGACGCAAGAACTGGAACAGGGTAACGGGCCGATGCCCAGGCAAATCCCGTATATCATCACCAACGAAGCCTGCGAACGTTTCAGTTTTTACGGCATGCGCAATATCCTGGTGCCGTTCCTGATCAGCACCCTGCTGCTGTTCATCCCGTCCGAGCACCGCGCCAGCGAAGCAAAGCACGTATTCCATACTTTCGTGATCGGCGTGTATTTCTTCCCGCTGCTGGGCGGCTGGCTGTCGGACCGCTTCTTCGGCAAATACAACACGGTATTCTGGTTTTCGCTGATCTACTGCGCCGGGCATGCCTGCCTTGCCCTGTTTGAGAGCAACCTCAATGGCTTCTACTTTGGCCTGTTCCTGATTGCGTTTGGCTCGGGCGGCATCAAGCCGCTGGTGGTTTCCTTCGTCGGCGACCAATTTGACCAGACCAACAAGAAGAAGGCCAAAGTGGTGTTCGACGCCTTCTACTGGAGCATCAACTTCGGCTCCTTCTTCGCCTCCCTGCTGATGCCGATCTTCCTGAAGGACTTCGGGCCTGCAGTGGCATTCGGCATCCCGGGCATCCTGATGTTCATCGCTACCATCGTGTTCTGGCTCGGGCGCGGGAAGTACATCCACGTACCGCCCTCGGAGCCTAGCGAGGAATCGTTTACCCGCGTCGCCAGAACCGCACTGATGTCGGCCGCGCCTGGTCAATCCCGCCCAGGCCTGACCGTGGCATTGATCGGCGTGGGCGCTGCCCTGGTATCGCTGGCCATGACCCCATCGTGGGGCTTCGTCATCGCGGCATGTACGGCCCTGGTGCTGGTGATGGCGTTCGGCGGCATCGGCACCTCGATGCAGCTTGAACGCGCGCGCGGCAAGCATAGCGACCAGGCGGTGGACGGCGTGCGTGCCGTGCTGCGCATCTTCATCGTGTTCGCAATGGTGACCCCATTCTGGTCCCTGTTCGACCAGAAGGCTTCGACCTGGATCGTACAGGCCAACGACATGGTGCATCCAACCTATGAATTCCTGGGCTGGTCGTTCTCCTTCGTGCCGGCGCAAATGCAGGCACTGAACCCGCTGCTGGTGATGCTGCTGATCCCGTTCAACAACATCGCCCTGTTCCCGCTGCTTCGCAAGCTGGGCATCGAACCGACGCCGCTGCGCCGCATGGGCACCGGCATCCTGGTTTCGGCGCTGGCCTGGGTGGTGATCGGCACGCTGCAAGTGGTGATGGATGGCGGCACACCAGTTTCGATGGCGTGGCAGATCCTGCCATATGCGCTGCTGACCTTCGGCGAGGTGCTGGTATCCGCCACTGGCCTCGAATTCGCCTATTCCCAGGCACCTTCGTCAATGAAGGGCGTGATCATGGCACTGTGGTACCTGGCGGTCACGGTTGGCAACCTGTGGGTGCTGATCCTGAATGCTGGCGTGAAGAACGACGCCGTATCGGCCTATATCAAGACCACCGGCTTCTCCGTGATGGCGTTCCAGATGTACTTCTTCGCCGCCTTCGCCGCGCTGGTGGCAGGCTGCTTCGCGCTGTACGCGATGCGCTACAAGATGGTGGACTTCTACCGCAAGGAGCCGGAACCGCAAGTCTGCTACGGCACCACGCCGGAACCGCAGAAGGCCTGAGCCAATCCAGCCCGCTCCGGCGGGCTTTTTTATGGTTCTTCACGGATTACCGGGAAACGCGGCTTTGATCTTCAAGAAGAAGAATTCGGAGTCGCGATACCCATAAGCCATCCGCTTCATTAC
>NZ_LMIC01000016.1:0-71374 GCF_001428585.1 Duganella sp. Root198D2
CCTACATACGCGTACGTATTAATCCCACCTTCGAGCCCAATCGGATCGGATTGCACATACCGCCCGGTCTGCGGATCATAATCCCTGTAGTAGTTGTAGTGCAGATTGCTCTCGCGGTCAAACTGCTGCCCAGGGAAGCGCTGATTGAACGTGAAAACGGGCTGCCCCGCCGGTTGTTCATTGGCCGCATCCTTGCCGAATGGATCGCTGTCCCATTGCCACACCAGGTTACCACCGCCATTGGTGATCGCACGCGGGGTGTTGAGCTGGTCGGTGTGGATGAAATATGCGGTCGCCGTGCCTGGCGGGGTAGCAACGGTGACGGCCAGCGGCGCCGATTGCAGAATTGGGTTCGCGGGATCGGTCGTGGCGACCTTGGCGATGATCTGATATGTACCCGCTGCCAAGTTATCCAGCGTCAGCGTGAAGGGCGCCTGCACGCTCGCGCCGAGCGATGTGCTGCCGTTGAAGTATTCCACTTGCGTGGCCATCACGGGGTTACCGTCCGACGTCGCGGTGACGGCGAGTGTGACGGTCGCTGGCACTGTTGGATTGCTTGGGGTGGCCGTGACGTTGACCGTGGGGGCAGCAGCTGCCAGTTGGCAGCAGGCCAGCAGCAGCGCCGTCCATGCTGCGGTGAAGAGTTTCTTGAACACGTGATTCTCCATGTCTTATTTCAGTACCGCGACCGGCATGTCGTCCAGGTAGACGTATTCGGTCAGCGCGCCATCGGTGCTCTCGGCGATCAGCTTGCCGCTGCCTTCGTAGTGGTAGACGGTGGCCGATGTCGGCGTGGTCTTTTGCACGCGCTGGCCGAGGGCGTTGATCTTGTAGCTCACCAGGCCGATGGCGGTGTTGGCCGACACCATGCGCCCACGCGCGTCGTAGTTGAAGGTGGCGCTGCCGTTGCCGGTGATGCTGCCGTTGGCGTCGGTGGCGATGCTGGCGTTCTGGCTGCCGGTGAGCTGCGCCAGGCGGTTGCTGGTGCTGCCGTAGGTGTAGGCGGTGGATGCGGCGCCGTTCACGTATTGCGTGCGGTTGCCAACGGCGTCGTAGCTGTAACCAAGACTGCGCTGGGCGCGTTGCTCGCTGGTGAGGCGGTCGAGTTCATCGTAGCCGTAGCTGCGGTTGTTGGCGGCGTTGCCGCCATCGGTCACGCCGGTGATGCGGCTCGCTGCATCATAGGCGACGGTTTGCACCTGGCCATTGAGGGTGTAGCCCGTCATGCGGCCATTGATGTCATAGCTGCGCGAGTAGGTCTGGCCGTTGCCGAACACCAGCGATTGCAGCGGGCCAAAAGGCTGGTAGGTTACCTGGCTGGCCAACAGCTGTGCCACGCCGTCCTTGGTGCTGCGGATTTCCTTGATGCGGCCCATGTCGTCGCGCACGTAGTCGACGCTGCGGCCGCTCGGGTAAGTGAGGCCGGCGGGGCGGCCGTACTGGTCGTAGCGGTAGGTGGTGGTGTAGGCTTGGCCGCCAGTGGTGCGCACTTCGCTGACTACCCTTCCATGCTCGTCGTAACCGTATTGGATGCTGCCGCTGGCATCGGTCACCTGGCTCAGGCGGCCGATTGCGTTTGCACCCTGGTCGTAGATGTAGGTGACGCTGGTGCCATCGCTGAAGGCGGCGGAGGTGACGCGGTTCAGCACATCGTACTGGTAGGTTGTGGTCTGGTTCTTGGCGTCGGTGCGCGTCTTGATGTTGCCGGCGTCGTCGTAGGTGTTGACGGTGTTGCCGGTATCGGGGCTGCTGGTCTGGACCAGGTTGCCCAGGCCATCAATGGTGTAGGTCGTGGCCAAATTACGGGCGTCCGTCACCTTGACCAGGCGGTCAAGCCCGTCGTAACCGTATGCGGTGACGCCCGAGCGAGGATCGGTCGTCACGGTGCGGCGGCCAAACACATCGTAGTCATTCGTCGTGATGCGGTTCAGCGGATCGGTGACCTTGGTGAGCAAGCCGGCGGTGTTGTAGTCGTAGCTGGTCATCATGTTCTGGACTTGTGCGCTGGCGGCGCAGCACAGTGCAGCGCCGATGGCGAAAATGGTGGCGCGGATCATTGCACTGCTCCGGTAACTTGTTTCAGGCGGCTGAACGTATCGAACACGCGGCTGATCCTGCGGGTCAGCTGGCCGCCCGCGTCTTTGCTGTCTTCGCCAACCCGGTTGCCGGAAAGGTCGAGAGTGTAGGTGATTTTGTTGCCCAGGCTGTCGGCGATAGCGGTCAGACGGTGTGCATCGTCGTAACTGTAGGTCGTGGTGGTACCGTCCGGCGTGGTAACGGTTTTCAGGTTACCCACCGCGTCATGGGTGTAGCTGGTGATCTCGCTGCCACTCGATACCGAGTCGAGCCAGCCACGCGGGCCGTAGGCGAAGCTGGTCACCATGCCGTTTGGATCGGTGATCTGGCCAACCCGTCCGTTCACGTCGTAATTGCCGTAGCGGGTGACGTGGCCGGCTGCGTTGGTTACCGTTTCCAGGTTGCCCTGGTTGTCGTAGGCGAGCGTGATGTCGACGCCTGGCCCTTTCTTGGTGAGGAGTTGGCCTGCATCGTTATACGTGAAGTTCCAGGTTTTGCTCGTGCCGCTTGGCGTGGCAGAGAAGCCGCTGGCGCCGCTGGCATCTGTCGTGGCCTGCACCGATTCCGACAACAGGTTGCCGTTGGCGTCGTAGGTGTAACTGGTGATGCGCAGCGGCTCTGCGACTTTCGTGCGTAGGCGCATGGTCGGGTGCCACTCGGTGCTGATGGTGCGGGCCAGCGGGGTGCCGTAGCCTTCAACGCGGCTGGTTTCCATGTTGCGGGTCAGGTCGTAGCTGAAGACCTTCTTGTTCCCTTGCCAGTCCTTGGTGCTCGTCGCATTGTTGTTGGCGTCGAAGGTACGCTCGCGCAGGCCGTCGCAGCCTTCGCATGGCTGGTCGATGGCGTCGCTCAAAGCTACGCCAAGCGCGATCCTGTAGTGGTAGTTGCGGGTGACTGTTTGCGGCACCGCGGCGGTGCCAACATAGGAGGTCACCGTAGTGGTACTGGTGCCGTCCGGGGCATGCCCGGTGTATGAGAGGCTCACCTTTTCTACACCGCCCGCGTGCTCGGACGATGTCGCCTGGTTGTAGCAATTCCAGTTCCAGGTCGCGTAGCGCGCACCATTTTCATCCGTGATGCCCGTCAGGGCGTTGGGCAGGTGGCGGGAGTTCGGGCCGAAGCTGACTGCATTGTTGCAGGGGGTTCCGCCGTTGATCAGGTTCCACTCGTTATAGTGATATTTTCTCTTCTGGCTCCCCGGGTATGTGACCGCTGTCAAATTCCCTGCCCGGCACATTTCGGGGTTTTTGTTATTGGTAGGACAGTCGCCCGTGACACCGTCATATTCGTACAAATATGCCTGGCCAGCAGCGTCGATGGCCTTGGCGACACGTTGTTTTTCGTCGTATTCGAATTGCATCTGGCGTCCCCAGTTGTCGGTGACGCAGACGGGCAGTCCTGCAGCAATTTCCGGCCCGGCTTGCACGTTTGAGCAGGCAGGTGCATCTTCGGGTGAACGCGACACCGACGTGTCATTGCTGGCGCCGGTGCTATAGGTGTAGCGCTGCCAAGCGCCGGTGGCAGACGCGATGGACAGCAAGCGGCCATTGGCGTCGTACTTCTCGACATCCTGGCTCGCTGTCGTGTAATTCCAGCTGGTTGGCGTAACACCGTCCGCGGCGTACTGGGCGCTCAGACGCTCGTTGACATCGTCGTCACTAATCCATTGGCTGCCAGATCGGTTGAAAATATGGAGCTTTCCATCGGGGCGGGTCACCACGGCCGACTGTCCACTTCCGTCGGGATGCGGGAAGGTGCAGAAAGTGATGCCTTCGGACCGGGTGTAACACGCCATCGGCTTTGTGCTGTTACGCAGCCAGACTTTGCGGTCGAGTGCAGAAGTCCAGTGGCTGCCGAACACACCTTTGGCGTGCACGTCACCGGAGAATTGCCCACCGTTGTATGTACGGATCAGTTCGAGCTTGAACCCGGGGTTTGCAGGAACAAAGTCTGCTTCGATCTGCACCTTATTACCGGTACCCGGCGCGATCGGGTTCCCGCACATTGGACACGTCGGACCGTTCCCTTTGGGAGCGGACGGCACAGGCTCGCCAACCGGCGCAATATACTCACATGCGTACTTTTCCGGCGCATAGATGTACCGTCCATCGGTGCCGCAGGCGGCCGCCGCGAAATAGACATCCATAGGACTCGCCGGGGTCGTGAATCTGTGATAATAACCAGAGCCATAGTGGGTATGAAGCGGGGGTGGCGTGGAACCACAGATGCGCACCGGGTCCTGACCAAGTTCCGACGCAAGGCTGTTACACGCGGCAAAGAGTGCCTCACTCGTCCCGTAATCTCCGACCCACATGACTGTGTTACCGTCGGGAGTGACGGGAACATAGTCAGCATAGGCATTCGCACTTAGCAATAGGCTAGCGAGCGATGCAATTATCCACTTCGCAATCATGATTATTGTCTTAAGGAAATAAATTCCCGGAAGAATATCATGTACATTAGTGAATAATTCTCTCGGATTATCACATATGCTGTGGCGGTCATTACTGCATTTTTGCACTCGCGGCGCCAAACCCGCGTTCAGAGGTTGCGGGGATCGAAGTCTACCCGAGTCGAACGACTATGCAGGCCGTCGCCACATTACGCAACCATCACCGCCATCCAGGCGCTTTGCGGTACATCAAAAATATACGACGGCTCAGGTTGACATACCCTGAGATGATGGACGGTCCTGAACATATCGCACCAGGAGAACTGCATAACTTGAATATTCGATGAGTAAAAAAAATCCCCGTCGCAGCGAGGATTTTCTTCAGATTTGCCGCTTACTTTTCTCCAGCTCGTGCTGCATTAGATGTTCCTCGAATTCCTAAAGGTCAATGGACAGCTTCTGACCGAAACCACCCGGAGCGAAAGTAAATCCATTGACCGTGCCAGGTCAGCCAAAGCTTCCAACCTAAAACGCCCCCAGTAT
Source organism: Duganella sp. Root198D2 (assembly GCF_001428585.1). Taxonomy (NCBI): domain Bacteria; kingdom Pseudomonadati; phylum Pseudomonadota; class Betaproteobacteria; order Burkholderiales; family Oxalobacteraceae; genus Duganella; species Duganella sp. Root198D2. The sequence continues at coordinate 5,012 of NZ_LMIC01000016.1, forward strand.
CCAACTCATTGGCCAGGCACGTTCCAATCATTAAGCTGCTGCTTCTGGCAGATCCGCTTTACCGAGTTTGAGCGCGGAGGCGCCAGATCGCCAGCATCCCGAACAACGCTGCAAACGCCAGCTGCACCCCAGCCGTCTGCAGCGCGACATCCATCCCCAAGCCGCGCCAGGTCATGGCATCCAGCCCATCGACCGCCCAGCGCGTCGGCACCACCACGGTCAACTGCTGCATCCAGGCCGGAAACACGAACGTCGGTACCCAAGCCCCGCCCAGCATCACCAGGATCAAGGTCGCAAATGTCGCCAGTCCGCGCGCCGCCTCAGGCGTTTTGCCAAACGCCGCAATCAGCAGGCCGAACGACGCGGTCATCAACGCAAATGCCACCACCACCAGCGCGAAACCGGCCAGATTGGTAATTTCCACCTTGAACATCAGCATCGCGGCGAAGAAGATCGCTACCATCAAGCCCGCAGCAATCATGGCGCCCGACAACGCGCGTGACACCAACACCTGCGACATCGTGATCGGTGCCGCCAGCAAGCGATTCCAGATCCCCATGCGGCGCGCCAGCAGGATGCCGATGCCCACATCAATCCCCATGAACAGGATGAACTGCACACCCATGCCCGCAAACGCGTGTGCGTAGCCGTTGTACTTCGGCCCCGAACTGAGTGCTTCATCTTTGGTGTTAAACGGCACGCTCATGCCGACGCCGCTGCCCGACTCTTTCGCCGGCTTGGCCGCTTCGTGCTCCTGGAATTTCTTCAGGCTCCCCAGCAGGCCAACCAGCGCATCCTTGTCCTCGCCGGCAGGAGAACTTTCCAGCTTTTTCAAGCTGTCGTCGGTGAACTTGGCACCCGAGGCGCCACCGCCCATCACTTCTCCCGTCACACCCTGCATGACGTGCTGCGTCAGCAAGCCCTTCACCATCGCCAGCACGGTCGATTGCGAAGGGTCGTAATACACCGGCAGCTCCGGCTTGCTGTCAGGCTGGAACAGGGATTTGCCAGCCGCATCGCCAAAGCCGGCCGGAATGACTACTGCCACCATCAGCTTGCCCGCGCGGACTTTATCCTGTGCTTCCTGCTGGCTCATCTCCTTGACCGACAGGTTGGCATCGGCCTTCAGCGAATCGCCGATCTTGCGGCCGATCACGCTGCTGTCCTGCTGCACCAGGCCGATTTCAATCTTGCTGTTATTGCCGCTACCCGAGCCGCCGAACAGCGAGCCAAAGAAAGCTGCCAGCACGATCGGCATCAGCAGGTTAAGCATCAGCGCACGTTTGTCGCTCAAATACAGGATCAGGTCCTTGCGGATCATTGCAATAATTGCTGTCATCGGAATTCCTTAGTCGCGCAGGGTGCGGCCGGTCAGGGAAAGGAAGATATCTTCCAGCTTGGTGCGGGCGGTCGAGAAATGGGCCAGCGCGTGGCCCTGCTCGTCCAGCCAGCGCAGCACGGGCGCGGCGTGGGCCGCTCCGTGCAGGCTGATGTCCAGCACGACACCATCGCGGCGCACGCCTGCAACACCCGGCAAGCCGGCCAGCGAAGCGACCAGCAATTCGGCCGGCAGGATATCGGCGCCCGCCAGCTCCACCTGTAGCGCAGCTTGCGCCGGCAGACGTCGATACAACTCCGACGGCGCCGCATCCGCCAGCACCTTGCCGTGGTCGATGATCACGATATGGTCAGCCAGGCGCTCGACTTCTTCCATGTAATGGCTGGTGTAGATCAGCGAACGTCCCTGCGCCTTCAACGCTTCCAGCGTATCGAAGATGGCGTTGCGGCTTTGCGGGTCGACGCCCACCGTCGGCTCGTCGAGGATCAGCAGTTGCGGATCATGCAGCAGCGCCGCGCCGATATTCAGGCGACGCTTCATGCCGCCCGAGAAGGTGGATGGCTTGTCTTTGGCGCGGTCGGACAGGCCCACCAGCGCCAGCACTTCCTCCGCACGTCTGGCAAGCGCCGCGCCCTTCAGGCCGTACAGCGCGCCGAACAACTTGAGGTTTTCAATCGCCGGCAGCTCTTCATACAGGGCCAGGTCTTGCGGCACCAAACCCAGTTTCTGCTTGGCCGCACTGGCGCCCTGCACTACCGGCTCGCCATCCAGCGTGACGCTGCCCGCGTCCGCCTTGATCAGTCCACAGATCATGCTGACTGTCGTCGACTTGCCCGCGCCGTTAGGCCCCAGCAGGCCCACGGTCTGCCCAGGCTGCACCTGGAACGAAACGCCATCGACCGCGCGCCGCTCCCCAAAAGACTTGCTCAACCCCGTGACACTTAACACTCTTCGTCCTCCAGAAAAAAAACGGCGCCGCTACTGCGGCGCCGCTATCGGTGCGCACGCCTCTACAGGGCGTATCGCACCACGTTGTCACTCCATTCGAATGCCGACATTTCCAGCTCCACCAGTTCCTCGGTCGAAATCGCGAGGTCTGCCAGGGCCGGCAGGATGCGGGTGTCCATGTCCTCCAGGCGCTCGATGCACTCGGCCAGCTTGAGCAAGTCGCCGAAGAAACCGCCGCGGAACATCAGCGCTTCGCCGACTTCGTCGCCCATCGGGATCTGGGCCAGGATTTCCTGCATCGGAATGCCGAACAGCGTATCCATCAGCGACATGATGCCGACCGTGAATGCGATATCGGCTACATGCCGGTGCGCCGGGCGCAGCTTGGTGGCCAATAGTTCCAGCAGGCGGCCGCGCGTGGTGGCCAGCATCAGCAAAGGCGTCATCGAATGGCCGCGTTTGCCCGGTTCCGCGTACAGCATGATCTGCAGCCAGCGCTGCAACTGTCGGCGGCCCAGGATATGCACCGCCTGGCTCAGGGAGTCGATGCGCTGGCGCGCGCCAACAGCCGGCGTATTTACCAGGCGCAGCAGGTTCAGCGCCAGCGACACATCCTTCTTGATGGCACGTTCGATCTCAGTGTTATCAGCATCCGAGCTCACCAGGGTCATCAGTTCCATCACCGCCATTTGCGACGGTGACAGCTTCTTGCCGCTCATGATGACCGGCTTGGCGAAGTAATAGCCCTGGAAGTAATCGCAGCCCAGGTCCAGGCAATTCTTGAATTCGTCGCGGTTCTCAACCTTGCAGGCCACCAGCTTCTTGCCGTCCTGCTTGAAGCGCGGCGCCAGCTTGACCAGGCCATCGAGCGGCATGTCGCGCATCGACAGCTTGATGTATTCCACCATCGGAATCAGCGCAGGCAGTTGCGGCGAATCGGGATTGATGTCGTCCAGCGAAAAGCGGAAACCGTGGCTGACCAGTTCCGACATGCGCGACAGCACGGCCGGCGCCAGCGTGCTGGCAGCGCTAACTTCCAGTACCAGCTTTTCGCGCGGCAGGAAGCCGAAGATATCGCTCAGGATCGCGTCCGCATCGACGTTGACGAAGCCGATGGCGTCGCCGATAGTACGTTCCATGCCCAGTTGCGCCGCATGCGCCACTACCGCTGCAGTAGCGGACAGGGCGGAAGTGTTGATATTGGCCGGGCCAACCGGAGCGTTGCGAAAAAGCAACTCATATCCGAACAAGGCCTGGTTCCGGTCCAAGATCGGCTGCCGGCCCAGATAAAATTCGCGAACTTTCAGGCTCTGGGAGGCCGCATCGTTGCTGGAAAGGTCGATCATAGGGAAATTCCTGACGTGTCCTGACATTTTGGCATCAATTCTTGCCGGTGTCTGTTAAATTTTCTCGAAGTCCCGCTTTTGCGGCAGGCCATCCACAAAGCATTTCATCTCGCCTGGTGCAAAGGCGGTCCATTGCTCATTGGTAGTTAATGGCTGGGTCACGATCACTGCTACGCGGTCATTCGGCGTGGTGACCTGCGAGAAGTCCACGCTCACATCTTCATCGGACAGATTGGCCGTATCGAACGGATATTTGCGCACGATGTAATGCAAATGGGTCGAGCAATGCGCGAACATCGCGCGGCCGTCGGAGAGCATCATGTTGAAAGTCCCATGGGCGGCAATGCTGCGCACGGTCTTCTCGATCTGCGCGCGCAGCATCGGCAACGGCGGGCAGGTGTCGCCAAAGCGCTCGCTCAACTCCTGCATGATCAGGCAGAAAGCCTGCTCGCTGTCGGTGGTGCCGACCGGGCGGAAAGGCCCGTGCAGCACGGGCGCAAATTCCTTCAGGTCGCCGTTGTGGGCGAACACCCAGTAACGGCCCCACAGCTCGCGCACGAAGGGGTGACAGTTCTCCAGCATGACCTCGCCCTGCGTGGCCTTGCGGATATGCGCGATCACGTTCTTCGACTTGATCGGATAGTTCTTGATCAGCTCCGCAATCGGGGAATGGATCGCGGCCTGGTGGTCGACAAAATGGCGCACGCCGGCGCCTTCGAAAAAGGCAATGCCCCAGCCGTCATGGTGGGTATCGGTCTGCCCGCCGCGCAGGGCGAAGCCGGTGAAACTGAACACAATGTCGGTCGGGACATTGCAGTTCATTGCGAGAAGTTGGCACATCCCTCAACTTTACCATGCGGGCGCCGGGCGGTTGGCCGCATAGTAGGCCGATACCACAAGAATTGCGGCAATCCATAGATAGCCGCCGGCACTCAATCCGAGGGACAGGTTTCCGATATCGGGGCCGCAACCCGGTCCGCCGGCCAGGCCAGCGCTTGCCAGGAACGAAGCTGCGCCTGGCATCAACAGGTTGCGGTTGTTTGTCCCGCGCGCTACGCGATAAATCATGAGGAAGTAAAGAATGTTTGCAAACCACGCGGGCTGCAAACCTATGATGCCGAGCCAGCCCATGAACAGAACCTGGAATCCCATCATGCTATTGGATCGGCAGAGCAATGCGGGCATTAGCAGACTTGATGCATATGCGCCAACTGAAACGGCAACAAGAAGATATCGATTCGGATTGATCAGCGCCTGCTCCATTGGCCCCTTTCCAATAAGCGCAAGCCTCTGCGACCATCCAGTTGATGATCTCCGCAGCCGGCGGCGCGAAGCCGCAACCGACGCCCATGCTGCCCGCAGCCTCCAGCCGGACATGCACCCATTGGCGCCAGCAGGACCGGATGCTCAATCCCGAGCCTCGCCGTCAGCCTGGTCTTCAGTCACATGCGCTCACCATCACGTAATAGCCATCCAGGTCGCGAAGTGCAAACTCCCTCGTTCCGGTGCTGGGATTAACGCTTGGCTCTTCCTCAAGCTTCGCCACAAGGGCGCGCGCCCTGGCCAATGCATCGTCAAAGTCATCGACGCGGAAGAACAGCAACAACCCATTACCGGGCTGCGAATCGCCGGGACTTGCCAGCGTGGGATGATCATGCGAGCCCCATTGGTGAAGACAGAGCAGGACCGTTCCGTCTCCGTCCAGTACCTGCCCGAAGAATTCATGGGCCGGTGCGGTCTTCGGCTGCCCGAACAGGGTTTGATACCAGTTGAAGCTATGGGCGACGTCGGCTACGCCGATGATTGTCCATGTCCGCTTCATGAAACCTCCTTAGAATCTCCAACGCATGTAGGTCGGCGGCCGATCGATAGCGATCAAGAACGCTCATCGTATCGCCCAGCAGGTATTTTTCTAGGCAGAGCTGCGCATCCATGATCCAACTGGAATGGAATGTCCCGCAGCGTGAGTACCGCCTCTACAGCGTTCTGCACCGCCAACTGAGCTACGAAATCAGATACTCCTGCATAGTACGCGCCTTGTCGCACAGCGGCTTAACCGAAGCGACCAGGCCGGAATACTCGGCCTTTGGAAACTTCTTTATTAGTTTGGCATAGTCTTCGAGCTCCCTTGGCGTATAGGCCTCCTTAAGCAAACGAACAAACGTTGCAATGATTCTGGCGCGATCAACTGGCAAGACCTGGCCTGCGTTCTTTCTCAGGGCGCGCGCAAGGTCGCTTTTGATTAGCTTACCGAAGGGCAGCCACATCGGATCCTGGTCGATCAATTCGATGGCCATGTCGAGTGCGTCCGGGTCACCTCGCGCAACAGCCAGGCGCAGGTTCTCAAATACCGCACCAATCCAAAGGGCCTCATGTTCGATTGGATGATTCGGAAAATACGACATCACATGCGGTCCCAGCTGGTCTTGCAGGCGCTCTTTAATCCGAAATCCCTGCATCTCAGGCATCGTCTTCACCTAAGGACCCGGTATTGCCACGCAGGGATTCGATTGCTTCGCCCATTCGAGCTTGGGATGCGGCATGCTGATCATCTGCGCGCCATTCAGCACTGTGATACATGAATTTCGAAATGACCATACCAATGGCATGCACTGCGTCGTGCCGCGACTGCCCTTCCGCCATCAGTCGTTTTACCGCGCGTTTGCTCGGACCGTACCCCGACGCCAGCTGGTCCTCAACCGCGACATGGAGATACGCATGAATCTTCGAATTGCGCAGCTTCAGTCTCTTCGCAATATGGTAATTTTGAACGACACGAAACCGATCCCGGCCCGGTAAAGCAAGCCATTCACGCGGATTCGGCTCCGCATCCGGGTCATAGTAAGTTTGCGTCATGGAGCCTCAGGCATCTTCGTTTTCGAAGTTAAGTTCAATGCCATTCCCCGCCGGATCGGTAAGGAAAATCTGAAGCTGCTGCGTTGCCGGAACAACGGCAAACCGGTACTTGATGCCGCGCGCAGCAAGCTTGCTTTCGTACGCCGCGCGATCAGTGCAACGAAAGGCCGCATGGTCAAACGTGCCTGTTGGCAGCGCTGGCCGGATTTCATCCGGCCCGGCCTCGGACAAGTGCAACACAGCGTGTTCGCCAGCGTACAGCCAATAGCCAAAGCTGCGAAACGGTGGCCGGTGGCCGATCGTCAGCCCGACCACATCGCAATAAAAGTCGCGCAACTCATCGAGCAACGCTCGCGATGCGCGCAGGTTGTAATGGCCAAAGCCTATGGCTGGCATTTGAGCTCCTGGAATTAACTAGTCCGACCAGCGATAGAACTCGAATCGGTCAACATAATTGAATCTCGTAATACCATGCCTCTTCATCTAACTTCCGCAGGGAGCATTTAGAAAACTTGGGATCAAACGAACCAGCTTCTTTGAGAAGGTCCTTAACCACCGCTTCAGCATTAGCGATCGCCACGCGTGGTGAAAGCGGCGGAAACGCATCTCGCGCCGCCCATCGCGGCAGCTTCAATAACGCCTCCGCCCAGTTGCAGTGGCCCAGGCATTGTTGCGGTAATGGTCGGTCCCGTCAGCAGCTCTACCCGTCCAGGTTTGCCTGCACTCGGGGCATTCACCAACCGAGCGAACGAGCTCCGCCTTTTCACATGCTTCACTACAGAAGACAGGTCGTGGATTGGAGGGCATTAGGTGCTGCGCCGCCCCAGGTCGGTAATCAGCAATGGGTTGCCTTCCCTTAACGAGTCCGCCACTGCCTTGCTGGTGCGCCGATTGGCCTTGATGTCCTCAAGTTCGGCGCTTGTGATGCCCACCAGCTGCAGGAATTCGACACGGCCATGCGGTGTATCGATAGGCTGCAGCTCAGGATCGAGCACGCAGACCAGACCCACAAGGTCGGTGTCGGAGTCCAGGTAAATCGGACCATTGGCCGGTATCCAGTGATATTCCTCGAACCATTTGCCCGACTGGAAAATATAGCGGCCAAGGTTCTGGATAAGGCTGCAAACCCAGACAAGCTGGTCCTGGGTCTCGCCTTTGTTTGCCAGCCGGAAGGTCAGTTCGAAACCGAAGCGGCTGAAATCCTTGCCCACCGATTGCTCGTCGTAATAGAGCGAAGTGAAGCCGAAGCTGCAAAAGTGGAAGTGCGGAGTTCCGGAGGCATTGCTTTGATATGCGCTAACCCCGTCGATGGGGTCCGGCCCACCCAGGAAGCCTTTGATGACCGTGCCCCAATGCCAGGGCTCCTGCTCTCCATAGAGCCGCTTGAGGGAATCTTCGATAGCGTCCCAGCCAGGAGCCGCATCGTCGCGGCCGGAAAATCGAGTTTTGTATTCGGTAAGGTCCAATGGCGCCTCGAGTTAGCGTTTTGCTAAATTCTACACCAGGGGACTAAGGAAAACGGGCAGCGCTGACATGGCTGCCCATGGTGGAGCAAAGGAGCGCTCCACGGAAGGATGCAAAAGACTTAGTGCAACAGCACTGGCTGACTCATCAGTGCTTCATAGTTTCCCAGGAAATCATCGATCTCCTCGATGGTGGGCTCACTGGCAATCAATTCGTTAACGTCGCGGCGGAAGTTCTGCGCCATGACCCCGGCAATGAAGATTTCGCGCTTACCGCCTTTGTCGACAATCTCGTAGCCGCCGAAGCGCAAGGCTTCCAGGCTGCGGTCCGCGCCAAATTCGACAACACTGTATTGCTCGCTGTTGTAAATGAGGTTCATGTGGCTTCCTTCACGTTTCGTTTCCAAACCGAGATGGGGCTGTCCTGGCCATTTTCAAGCGTTCAGTACCGGCTCCAGGCGCAGAAGGGCGTCGTAAGGTGCCGTGGCAAGCATGGCGCGCAGGCTATCCACGTGAGTGGCATCGGCCAGGCTGATAAAGAGCTGCGCCGGGGGACGGCGCAAGAGACGATTCAATGTAACACGTAAGACAAGATTACCGGCGCAGCATAAGCAGCCGGGGGCGATGCGATGTACCTGCGGCTGCCATACCGTCGGGTCACTTTCATCATACACCAATGGAGAATTAGCGAGGGCCAATCCTTCAAGGATGATGGCCGTTGGTGCGCCAGGCAACAAAACGGCCGCAATCGCGCGCTCACGCGTTGCGGCCGTTGCGCCTGTTACCAGGGTCGTCAGGACCAAGCTTGATCCGTCAAGCCTGATTCTTCTTCGACAGCTTGCCGGGCTCGACACCCAGTTGCTTCAGCTTGCGGTACAAGTGGGTCCGTTCCAGTCCGGTCTTCTCGGCCACCCGGGTCATGCTGCCGCCTTCGCGGCCGAGGTGGTGTTCGAAGTACATGCGCTCGAACGCGTCGCGTGCTTCGCGCAGCGGCAGGTCGAACGACAGGTTGAAGATCGGATTGTCACCGTTGACCGCACGCGCCATGCCCAGGTTGTGGGTTACCGGCTGTTGCGTCACCTGCACCTGGCCGAAGCTGCTCTCTTCGACCGGCGCCGGCATCACCGGACGGGTCGCCATCACCGGCGCGCGCACGGCTTCCTGCGCCCGGCTCAGGCCAGCCTGCACGGCCTTCAGCAGCTTTTGCATCGCAATCGGCTTTTCCAGGAAATTCATGGCGCCGATGCGGGTCGCCTCCACTGCTGTATCAATGGTCGCGTGACCGGACATCATGATGACCGGCATGGTCAGCAAGCCATCTCGCTGCCATTCCTTCAGCAGCGTAACGCCGTCCGTGTCCGGCATCCAGATGTCGAGCAAGACCAGATCGGGCGTGCCGCCGGCGCGAGCCTGGCGCGCCTGCTGGGCGTTTTCCGCCAGCGTGACCGCATGACCTTCGTCACCCAGGATTTCCGAGAGCAGCTCCCGGATGCCCATTTCATCATCAACTACGAGAATGTTTGCCATGTATCCCTTGCCCCTTCCCTCATTTTTATCGCTCTCTACGCAGGCATTCTATACCTGTCGGCGCGACAATGATTTTATTAGTCCAACAATATTATGCCAACTACACCGACGCCAACTTTAACAGCAAAATCAGCACCGACGCACCACTACTATCGTCACGGTTCTGGATATCGATCCGGCCCCCGTGTTCCTCGATAATTTTTTTCACCATCGCCAGGCCCAGGCCAGTGCCCTTCGCCTTCGACGTCACATACGGTTCGAACGCATTGGCCAGGATTTTCGGTGCGAAACCGGGGCCATTGTCCGAGATTGAGAGGCGCACTGCAATACGCGTGCCGCCATCCGCACTCTGGTAGATGATGCCCTCGGTGACCACGTCGATGCGCGGCTCGGCGTCCGCAGGAGGATGCTCCTGCAGCGCGTCCTGCGCATTTTGCAGCAGGTTGTGGATTACCTGGCGCAATTGTGTGTCGTCGCCCAGGATCATGGGCAGGGCCGGCGCCAGACTGGCGTGGATGATGTCGTTGCCCTCCCCGCTCACGTACAAATGCAGGATGTCCTCGACCAGGGAATTCAGCTCGAGCGGCTGCAGCACGGCAGGCGGGGTGCGGGCGTAATCGCGGAAGTCGTCGACCATGCGTTTCATGGCGGAGACCTGGTTGACGATGGTGGTGGAGGCCTTGTTGAGCAGTTCCACATCGGGGCCGGCCAGCTTGGATTCAAGCTTCATCTGCAGGCGTTCGGCCGACAGCTGGATAGGCGTCAGCGGGTTCTTGATTTCATGGGCCAGGCGGCGCGCTACTTCGCCCCAGGCGATCGAGCGCTGGGCCGAGATCACGTCGGTGATATCGTCGAACACGACGATGTAGCCGGTGCCGGTTTCCAGCGGCAGGCGCGAGCCGCGCGTCAGCAGGATCTGTTCATTGTCCTCGGGGCTGCCGGGCTTGCGCGGAATCTCGATCTGGCGCTGCCAGTGCAGGCGCGCCACGTTGCGGCCGGCTGCCGTCTGCGCGCTCTGTGCCGAGAACGCGCTGATGATGGCGGCGGCGAATTCCTGAATGCCTTCCACTTCGGACAGCGGCTGACCGATCAACGTCACGCCGGCATGCTGCAGGATGCGCTCGACAGAGTCGTTGCAGGTGACCAGGCGGAATTCGGAGTCCAGCACCATCACCCCGGCGGACATATTGGCCAGCACCGACTCCAGGTGGGCCTTGGCGTTCTGCAGCGCGATTCGATTGCGTTCCACGGCGCTGCGCGCTTCCGACAACTGGCGCGTCATGGTGTTGAAGGATTGCGTCAGCGTGCCCAGTTCGTCCGAGCTGGCCACGATCGGGCGCGGCGACAGGTCGCCCTCCGCCACCGCGCGGGTACCTTCTGCCAGCAGCAGCAGCGGCTGCGCCAGGTCGTTGGCGATCAGGAAGGCCGCCGCGATGGCGCCGAACACCGCCAGCAACAGCGTCAGTGTCAGCGTTTCAATATACATCTTGCGCAGGCCGACGCGGGCTACGAAGCGTTCCTTGTATTCCGAGAAGGCGGTACGCAGCATTTCGCCGTTGCTGGCCAGCTTTTGCGGCACGGCCTGGATGATCTGCAGGTAGCGCGGCGCCAGGTGGGCGCCAGACGGCTGCACCCCGTCGGGGATCGCCATCAGCACGCGCAGGCGCAGCACGCTGTTGGCGTCGAGCGGCGCCGGCTGCGGAGCGCCGATGCGGTCGTCGCGCAGCTCGCCGCCGCCCTCGTAGGCGGCATAGGACGGGTCTTCCTTGGCCTTGTTCAACATGGCCGCGGAAGGCAGGTCGGCCGACAGGTTGATGCGGCGCTCGCCCATGGCAGACACGATCAGGCCGCCGTCGGCATCGACGATGATGGCGCTCTGGGTACCAGGATGGCGGCGCACGAAACGCGCCAGCGTGGCCGGCGCAGCATAAAACGGGTCTTCGGCCAGTTGGCGCACGGTGCCGCGCGCCTGCGCTTCCAGTTCGGCCAGCGATTCATCGAGCGCCGAGCGGCCCAGGTCAAGGCCGGCGTCCAGCGCTTCTTCCACGCGCACGTTGAACCAGGAATCGATGGAGTGCGACACGAACTGCACCGACACCAGGAAGATCACCAGGCCGGGCAAGACGCCGATAGCGGCAAACAGCACCACCAGCCGCGTCATCAGGCGCGAACCGAACTTGCCGCTCTTGTAGCGCGCATAGAGGCGGAACAGGGAGACCCCGACCAGCAGCACCAGCGCCACCGCGACCGACGCGTTCAGGCCAAGCAGCCAGCCGTAATAGCGGTCGAACAAGCCGGAGTTATCGGAGGCCGACGCGAGCAGGAACAGCAATATGCTGCAGATCGCTCCCGCGACGACAAACAAGTACCTGAGGGCCGACGTCACTTACTCAGCCCTGTACTGGAAGGTTTTTTTGCTGGACGAGAGTCGCCACTCGCTGTTGTTGAAGGCGTTGACCTGGATCGGCTTGGGCAGGTAATCCTTGTCCATGCCCATGCGCAGGGTAACGTTATATGTTTCGCCCACTTTCAGGGTGCCGCGCGGAGCGACTACCCAGCGGGTGGGACGGCGGATGAAAAACAGGGCTTCGTCCAGCGTCTGGAAAGGCTGGGCGACGGAACCGATGATCTTGACGTAGTACTGGCGTATCAGCACGTCGTACCACAGCTTGTGGGTGCGCTTGGCGGTAACGGCTTTTTCGTCGAACCAGTACCAGCGCGGGCGGGTAAAACTGATTTCCGTGGTGAAGTGCAGCGAGACGCCCGATTGCACGGCCTCTTCCAGGCCGTGGCTCAACTCGAACGAATATGCCGAGGACAGGCGGTACCCTTCTTCCGCCGCCTCGATATAGGCGCGCGTGATCTCCACCGTCTCGTCGGAGGCGTGGGCAGCGTGCGGCAACGCACACGCAAGCGTCAACAGCAACTGCCAGCAAAGGAGTCGAAGAAATCTTTGGATCACTTGCCTGGTGCTCGTTAAAGGGTTACGCATCTTTCCGGAACAATGCGTAGAACAAACCATCGTGATCCTGCTCGGCGCCGCCCAGGGGCAGCAATTGGCCCGGCGCATCGAGGCGGGTGGCGCGGTTGCGCACCGCGAAAGCGGCCGCCTGCGCCTCGGACTCCTGCGGCCACAACGAACATGTCACGAACAGCAATTTACCATTGGGGGCGAGCATTTTCCAAAGATTGTCGAGAATTTGCGACGAAAGTGTTGCAAGTTGACGGGTGTCGCTCTTGCGTCGCAACCAGCGGATATCCGGGTGGCGGCGCACGATGCCGGAGGCGGTGCAAGGCACGTCGGCCAGGATGCGGTCGAACTGCTGGCCGTCCCACCAGGCGTCGCTCTGCGCCTCTGCCGGCTGCAATGTTGCCTGCAACTGGAGGCGGTCGAGGTTTTCCTGGACGCGCTGCAGTCGCTTCGGATCGGCGTCCAATGCTGTCAAATTGACATCGGCCAGTTCGAGGATGTGGCAGGTCTTGCCGCCCGGGGCGGCGCAGGCGTCCAGCACGCGCATGCCGGCTTGCACATCCAACAACGGCGCCGCCAATTGGGCGCCGGCGTCCTGCACGGACACGTCGCCCTGCTCGAAGCCTGGAATCTGCAACACCGGCACCGGCCTGGCCAGGCGCACGGCGAAATCGCCGACCTGGTTGGCTTCGATGCCTTCCGCCGCCAGGCGCGCCAGGTAGTCGGCCAGCGAAGTGCGGCGGGTGTTCACGCGCAGCGTCAGCGGCGGGGCCTTGTTACCTGCGGCCAGCACCTGCTCCCATTCCTTCGGGTAGGCCGTGCTGACGGAGTCGATCCACCACTGCGGGTAATTGTATCTAGCCTCCGGCTGCTGCATGGCTTCGTCCAGCAGCTCTTCTTTCTCGCGCAGGAAGCGGCGCAGCAGGGCGTTGACCATGTTTTTTGCGCGCGCGGTGTCCGGGTGCGAGCCGGCGGCCGTGACTGCCTGGTCGACTACCGTGAAAGCTTCGTACGGGGCCGGGCTGCCGTCAGCCGGGTGCATCAGCGGCAGGGCGACGGAGAGCAGTGCCTGGACCAGCGGGTCCGGGGCTTTGGGCGCCATCAGGCCGATCAGGATTTCGCTCAAGGCCAGCTGGCGCATGGCGCGGTAGGCGATATCCTGGATTGCGCCGCGGGCTTGCGGGGTGACGCTATTGCTTGCGAATACGCCTGCCAGTGCCTGCGGCAGTGCGGTGCCTTGCTGGACTTGCACTGCGGCGCTAGCGGCGCCCAGGATCGCGAAGGCCAGCGAGTCCTGTTTCAGCTCGGACTGGAAATCGGTCTGTACGCGCGGTTGCAGGTCGCGGTGGTGGCTGTCGCGGAAGGCTGGTCTGGCTGGGGCGCGCGGCGCCGGCGTATCGGTCCCGCGGGCCGCTGGCTTGCTGGCCGCCCAAGGCGAGCCCGGAGCGGCGCCTTCTCCGCCAGCCGCCCGGCCGAAGCCGCGCTGGCCGCTGTCCGAGCGCGAATCATTGCGAAAATCCGCGCCTTCGCGGCGGCCGAAACCGCGCTGTTCGCGCTCGCCCCGGCCTTCACTGCGGCCTTCGCCACGCGTTTCACGCTCCGCTCGCGGCCCGGGGCGCTGGGCGCCCTCGCCGCTTGGGCGCGGGCCGTTGGTGCGTGGGGCAGGTTCGCTGCGCGCTGGGCCGGCTGGACGCGGGCCCGCAGCGCGAGGACGATCCGATCCGGCGGAGCGCTGGCCGCCAACCCCTGGCGCGCGCGGCGCCTTGGCAGCCGTCGCAGCCGGCTTAGCCTTTGGTTTGATGGATAAGGTTGGGCGCTCTTTCTTAGTCATTGCAATCCTGTCATCGCGCCCGCCAGCCGGCGGCACGGCCCTGGAGGCCGTTCATCGCGGTAAATCTGTGAAAACCAAGATTGTACCCGGGTTAAGCGCCCTAACCCCTTGTTTCCCCCTGATTTACCCGTTCTTGCAAACAAGTATAATGTTCCTCTTTCAGACGTTCCCGGCTATTCACATGCTCGCCCAACAAAAGCAAGAGATCATTTCCCTGTTCCAGGCCGCCCTCGCGCCGATCCTGGAAGGTTCCGACGTTAAAGCCAACGTGGTGCTGGAGCGCCCGCGCGATGCCTCGCACGGCGACGTCGCCTGCAATATCGCCATGCAGCTGGCCAAGCAGCTGAAGATGAATCCGCGCGAACTGGCGCAGAAAATCGTCGCCGCCCTGCAGGAATCCCCAGCCGGCAAGGCGCTGGTGGCTGGCGCCGAAATCGCCGGCCCGGGCTTCATCAACCTGCGTGTGACCGACGCCGCCAAGCAGTCCGTAGTCAAATCGGTGCTGCAGCAAGGCGCCGCCTTCGGCCAGAGCGAATCCCTGGCCGGCAAGAACGTCATCATCGAATTCGTCTCCGCCAACCCGACAGGGCCGCTGCACGTTGGCCACGGCCGCCAGGCTGCCCTGGGCGACGCGCTGTCCTCGCTGTTCGAAGCGCAAGGCGCCAAGGTCACCCGCGAGTTCTATTACAACGACGCCGGCGTGCAGATCCAGACCCTGGCCAATTCGGTCCAGTGCCGCGCCAAAGGCTTCAAGCCGGGCGACGCGGAATGGCCTGAATCGGCCTATAACGGCGACTACATCGCCGACATCGCTGCCGACTTCCTGGCCCGGAAAACCGTTTCCGCCTCCGACGGCCAGCCGGTGACCGGCTCCGGCGACGTGGAAGACATCGACAACATCCGCGCCTTCGCGGTGACCTACCTGCGTAACGAGCAGGACATCGACCTGCAAGCCTTCGGCGTGAAGTTCGACAACTACTACCTGGAATCCTCGCTGTACTCCGACGGCAAGGTGGAAAAGGCTGTTGCAGCGCTGGTCGCCAACGGCCACACCTACGAAGACGGCGGCGCGCTGTGGCTGCGCACCACCGACTACGGCGACGACAAGGACCGCGTCATGCGCAAGACCGACGGCGGCTACACCTACTTCGTGCCGGACGTCGCCTACCACATCGTCAAGTTCCAGCGCGGCTTCACCCAGGCCATCAATATCCAGGGTTCCGACCACCACGGCACCATCGCCCGCGTACGCGCCGGCCTGCAGGCGGTCGGCCTGGGCGTACCGCAAGGCTTCCCTGACTACGTGCTGCACAAGATGGTCACTGTGATGAAAGACGGCGCCGAGGTGAAGATCTCCAAGCGCGCCGGTTCCTACGTCACCGTGCGCGACCTGATCGAATGGTCCGGCGGCGGCGACATCACCAAGGGCCGCGATGCCGTGCGCTTCTTCCTCATCTCGCGTAAAGCCGACACCGAATTCGTGTTCGACGTCGACGTCGCGCTCAAGACTTCCGACGAGAATCCGGTCTATTACGTGCAATACGCCCACGCGCGTATCTGCCGCATGCTGGCAAACTGGGGCGGCGACGAGGCTTCCGTGGCCAACGTCGACCTGTCGCCGCTGACCGCGCCGACCGAAGCAACCCTGCTGGCCGCCCTGGCCCAGTACCCCGAGGTGCTGGCCCGTGCCCAGGCCGAACTCGGTCCGCACCAGGTAGCGTTCTACCTGCGCGACCTGGCCGCCGCACTGCACTCGTTCTACTTTGCCGAAAAAGTGCTGGTGGAAGACGAAGCGACCAAGCTGGCCCGCGTGGCCCTGATGGTTGCTACCCGCCAGGTGCTGCGCAACGGCCTGGCACTGATCGGCGTTTCCGCTCCTAACCAAATGTAAGGTCCACATGGCTTTTCGTTCCCTTCGCTTTTCTCCGCGTCAGCAACAAGGCAACACCTTAGTTGGCTTCATCATCGGCCTGGTCATCGGCCTGGTCATCGCCGTCGTCGTGGCCCTGAGTATCACCAAGGGCCAGACGCCGTTTACCGACAAGGCGCCGAAGAACGGCAAGGCGACCGATGAAGCATCGGGCCAGATCGCCGATCCGAACAAGCCGATGTACGGCAACAAGGAGGCCGTGAAAAAGGCGAACAGCGAATTCGAGCGCGACAGCCAGAAACAGGCTCCCGCCGACGCATTGCAGAAAGTGGTGGACAACATCCAGGCGCAGGGCCAGGCTCCGGCCAAGGCGCCCGCCCCTGCTCCGGCGCCGACGCCGGCCGCCACCTCGCCTGCGGCCCCGCCGCCGGTCAACAGCGCAGCGCCGCCGGCGCAGGCAGCCGCCCCGGCGCCTGCCCTGCCTGGCGAAGACAAGTTCGTGTACTACCTGCAGGCCGGCGCCTTCCGCGAAGTCGGCGACGCCGAGAACACCCGCGCCAAACTGGCCCTGCTGGGCTTCGAGGCTACGGTGTCCGACCGCGCCACCGATGCCGGCGTGCTGCACCGCGTGCGCATGGGTCCTTTCACCCAGGTGGAGGCCATGAACAAGGCGCGCGCCAAGCTGTCTGAAAACGGCATCGATGTTGCCGTCGTCCGTAATCAAAAATAAGGGAAGTCTGAGCGATGAAACTGTTTAAGCAGATCCTGGCCGTGGTCCTGTGCGGCGTAGCCTTTGGTGCCCTTGCTTCGCCAGCCGCCCCGGTTGCGGGCACCGACTATGTAGTGCTGCCCGAGCCGCAAAATGTCGATACCGGCAAGAAGGTCGAAGTCATCGAATTCTTCGCCTATTACTGCCCGCACTGCTATGCGCTCGAACCCGCCATGGCAGCCTGGGCCAGGAAACAGGGCGACAACGTGGTCTTCAAGCGCATCCACGTGGGCCGCGGCCCGTCCGTGCTGCCGCAGCAGAAGCTGTTCTTCGCACTGGAAGCCCTGGGCCTGGTGGAACAGAACCACGCGAAAGTGTTCGCTGCCATGCATGAACAGGGCAACTCCCTGCGCAATGACACCGCGGTGATCGACTGGGCCGCCAGCAACGGCATCGACAAGACCAAATTCACCGAAGCCTATAACAGCTTCGGCGTGGCCGCCAAAGTGCGCCGCACGGAACGCTTGATGGGCGATTACCGCGTCGACTATTGGCCGATGCTGATCGTTGACGGCAAGTACATGACCTCCCCTGCCGAAGCAAACAAGAACGTCAAGCCGGTGCCGGACGAGGCCCAGCAGCATGCCAACGCGCTGACCGTGCTGGACTTCCTGGTGTCCAAGGCAAAGGCGGAGAAGAAGTAAGGCTTTGAAGCGCGTTTTCATCACTGGCGCCTCCAGCGGCATCGGGGCAGCACTGGCAGCGCACTATGCTGCCCAGGGCTGCACTCTCGGCCTGCTGGGCCGCCGCGCCGGCGCGCTGCAGGCGCTTGCCGCCACCCTGCCCAATCCGGAGCGCCACCGCTGCTACGCGGCCGACGTTACCGACCATGCGGCGCTGCGCAGCGCCGCCCAAGATTTCCTCGCCCATGCCGGCGGCTGCGATATCGTCATCGCCAACGCGGGCATCTCGCACGGCACCATCACCGAACTGGCGGAAGACTTGCCGGTGTTCGAATCCATCATCGCCACCAACGTCACGGCCACCGTGGCGACATTTGCGCCCTTCGTGGCGGCCATGCGCGCACAGCGATCGCCGGCGCGCCTGGTCGGCATAGCCAGCGTCGCCGGCGTGCGCGGTTTGCCGGGCGGCGGCGCCTACAGCGCTTCCAAGGCGGCGGTGCGGGTGTATTGCGAATCGCTGCGCGTCGAATTGCGCGCCAGCGCCATCAAGGTTGTCACTATCGCGCCGGGCTATATCGACACGCCGATGACGCAGCAGAACAAATATCCCATGCCATTTCTGATGCAGCCGGCAGATTTCGCCGCGGCCGCGGCGCGCAGCATTGAACGGGGCGACAGCTATCGCGTTATTCCGTTCGGCGCAGGCATGATCGCTCGTTTGCTGCGCGTCCTGCCGAACTGGCTGTACGACCGGGCTTTTGCCAAGGCGCCGCATAAGGCGCGCAAGGGCACGATATGAATGCAGCACCTCTCGCCGCAGCGGCGATGCGCACGCTGCTTGCCGACAGCGCATCGCACGTCGCCATTGAAGTGGTGGACGAAACCGGTTCCACCAACGCCGACTTGCTGGCACGCGTGCCTTGCGCTGCGCATGCTGCTCCCGATGCGCTGCGCGGACCGGTGCTGCGCGTGGCCGAGCGCCAGACCGCGGGACGGGGCCGCGCCGGCCGCAGTTGGCTTTCCGCGCCCGGCGCTTCGCTGACTTTCTCCGTCGCCTGGCCGTTCCGCGCCCCGCTGCATCGCATGGTGGGTCTGCCGCTGGCAGTCGGCGTAGCGCTGGCCGAAACCGTGAACGGACTGGGCGTGCCGGTCCAGCTCAAATGGCCGAACGATATGCTGAAGGATGGCGCCAAGCTGGCCGGCATCCTGGTCGAAACGCAGGCGGCGCCGGACGGCACCATCTGGGCCGTCATCGGCTGCGGCATGAACCTGCTGATGCCGGACGAGATGGAAGCGGCCATCGGCCGCGAAGTATCCTCCGCTCCGTGGCTGGCGCAGATGGACCGCAACGCCTTGCTGGCGCAATTGCTTAGCCGGCTGTGCGCCGTGCTGGCGGAATTCGACGATACCGGCTTTGCCGCCTTCACCGAGCGCTGGAACGCGCTGCAGGCGTGGCGCGGGCAGCCGGTGCGCTTGCTCGACCAGGGCGAAGTCCAGCAGGAAGGCCTGGCCGCCGGCGTGGACCAGCATGGCCGCTTGCTGCTCGACACCCCTGCCGGCCGCGTGGCCGTGCTGTCGGGCGACGTTTCGCTGAGGCTCGCGCCATGACCTACGACTTGCTGATCGATGCCGGCAATACCCGCATCAAATGGGCCCTCGCAGCGCCCGCAGCCGGCCTTGGCGACTGGCTGGCACAAGGCGCGCACATGCACGCAGAGGCTGCCGACTTCCCGCCGGCGCTCTCCTCCGCCCTGGCCGCAGCGAGCGCCGGCGCCGTGCCGGCCATCGGCCGCGTGCTGGTAGCCAACGTAGCCGGCCAGTCCGTACGCGATATGCTGGCCGGCTGGCTGGCCGCGCCGCAGCTGCGGATCCAGCCGCCAGCGATCGAATGGTTCGCCTCGATCGCGCAGCGCGCCGGCGTCCGCAACGCCTACCGCAATCCCGCGCAACTGGGCTGCGACCGTTTCGCCGCCGCCATCGGCGCTCACGCGCTATGCCCGGGCAAGGCGATCGTGGTCGCCAACTGCGGCACCGCAACCACCATTGACGCGATCACGGCCGACGGCACTTTCCTGGGCGGCATGATCCTGCCGGGCCTGGGCCTGATGGCCACCTCGCTGGCCAGAAATACCGCCCAGCTGCCGCAAATCAAGCCCGGCAAGCTGCCGGAAGGCTTCGCCGACAACACCGATGACGCCATCCTGTCCGGCTGCCTGGCCGCGCAAGCCGGTGCGATTGAACGCGCATTTGAGTTGCATCAGGCCGTAGAATGTATTATTTCCGGCGGCGCCGCGCCTTACGTCGCGCCCGCGGTTCCCGTGCCGCACCGCCATGTCGAAAACATTGTGATGATAGGACTGCACGCTGCCCTGCGCAGCGCCTGACCCGTATGGAGTGCCCGTGCTGAAACTGATTTTCGCCCTGCTGCTGGTCGCCAATGCCGCGCTGTTTGCGTACGGCGAAGGCTATCTCGGCCAATTCAGCGGCAATGAGCGCGAACCTGCGCGCCTGCAGAAGCAGCAAAACGCCGACAAGCTGCTGCTGGTCAGCGCCAGCAAGGCGGAAAGCGCCGTAGCCGCGGTGGCCCCGCCGCCGCCGGTGCCGCGCGACGAGCCGGCAGCCACCGTCTGCCTGGAAGTCGGCAACTTCGTGCTGGACGATGCCCGCAAGTTTGAGAACCGCCTGGCCCCGCTGGAACTGGGCGACCGCCAGCAGCGCCGCAATGTGTCGGAACAGGAAGTGTCGAGCTACATCGTGCATATCCCGCCGCAGGCCACCCGCGCCGCCGCCGAAAAGAAGGCCGACGAACTGCGCGAGCTCGGTGTCACCAACTTCTTCATCCTGAACGACAGCTCGCCGTTGAAATGGGGCATCTCGCTGGGCGTATTCCGCACGGAAGCGGCGGCGCAGGCGCAACTGGCAGCGCTGGTCAAGCAAGGCGTGCAGAGTGCGCGCGTGGCGCCGCGCTACGCCAGCAGCAAGCAGGTGTACTTCCAGTTCCACGACATCAGCGAAGACGCCAAGTCACGCATCGCCAAGATCGCCGCCAGGTTCCCGGAACAGGAAACCCGTTCCTGCTCTAACGCTCGATAACGATCGGCTTCAGTTTCAGGCTGGAAGGCAGCGCTTTGCCGGCTGCCAGCGCATCTTCGCGGCTGGCATACGGGCCGGCAAACAGGCGATAGAATTTGCCCGCCTGCTCCATGTCCATTTTCAGGCCGGCGTCGCTGGCCTCCAGTCGTTTGCGCAAGCCGTCCGCGCCGTCTTCACGCGCATAGGAACCCAGTTGCAGGTAAAAGCCTTGCTCGCCTGCGCCGCCCAGCAACACCGGCTTGGCCTCGTCGCCATCGGAAGAGGCCAGCATCGGCGCCGCCTTCGGCATGCTTTGCGGCGCCGGGGCCGCAGCAGCCGTAGCCGGTGCGCTGCCGCCGGCTTTCCGCGCTGCGATCATGCGTTCGATCTCGGCCGGCGGCAGGTGCACCACCTCCAGCTGGCTGGTGCCATTGACCAGCAGGCCAAGCTTCAGCGCCGCGGTATAGGAAACATCGATGATGCGGGTCGAATGGAACGGCCCGCGGTCATTGATGCGCACCACCACCGAATTGCCGTTAGAGATATTGGTCACCCGCGCGTATGACGGAATCGGCAGCGTCGGGTGCGCCGCGGTCATCTTGTACATATCGTAGATCTCGCCGGACGAGGTACGCTGGCCATGGAATTTCTTGCCATACCAGGTACCCGTTCCGCGCTGCTTGAAATCCGAACCGAGCGGTATAGGCTTGTAGCTCTTGCCGAACACCACGTAAGGGCGGTTGGAGTAAGGTGCGAGGGGATCGTTGCGCACCTCGGCGTCCGGCGTCTCGATCAGCCCCGCCGGCGGCTTGTCGCCCGGGCCATCGTCCTGGTAGTAGGCGCCGCGTCCGGAGCCCGCAGCCGGCAGCACCGGAATGCCCGGCTGCGGCCTGGCCGTCACCGGCGAAGGCGGCTTGCGCGAAGTTGAATCGGTCTGCGTGGTGCCGCAAGCGGCCAGCAGGGCGGCTGCCGCAAGCGGCAGGAGTCGGATTGCGTGCTTCTTCAAGTTTGCACCAGCTTTCTATGTCGCTGGATCGACATCAGGATGCCCGACGCCAAACCCAGTGTCAGCAGCGCAGTGCCGCCGTAGCTTATGAACGGCAGTGGCACGCCCACTACCGGAAGGATACCGCTCACCATGCCCATGTTGACGAAGGCATAGGTGAAGAAAATCATCGTGATCGCGCCCGCCAGCAGGCGCGTGAACAGGTTCGGTGCGCCCGATGCGATCATCAGCCCGCGGCCGATCAGCAGCAGGTAGAGGAACATCAGGACCAGGTTGCCGACCAGGCCGAACTCCTCCGAAAACACGGCGAAGATGAAGTCGGTGGTGCGCTCGGGGATGAATTCCAGGTGGGCCTGGGTGCCCTGCGTCCAGCCTTTGCCGGTCACGCCGCCGGAGCCGATCGCAATGGTCGACTGCAGGATGTGGAAGCCTTTGCCCAGCGGATCGGAGGTCGGGTCGATCAGGGTCATGATCCGCTCGCGCTGGTAGTCGTGCATCATCGACCAGGCAACCGGCAGGCAGGCCGCGCCCATCAGCAGCAACGCCAGGATGGCTTTCCATGCCAGGCCGGCCAGGAAAATGACGCAGGCGCCAGCAGCCACCACCAGCAGCGCCGTGCCCAGGTCGGGCTGGCGCGCAATCAGGAACACCGGCACCAGCAGCAGCAGTGCGCCCAGTGCATAGGCATGCCAGCGCATATGCCCATGGCGCTGCTGGAAGTACCAGGCCAGCATCAGGGGTACTGCGATCTTGGCAAATTCGGAAGGCTGGATCTGTGCAAAACCCAGGTTAAGCCAGCGCCGGGCTCCCAGCTTGATGGTGCCGAACAGCGCCACCGCCACCAGCAGCGACACCGTCACCACGTAGGCAGGCAGCGCAATGCGCATCATGTTCTGCGGCGAGATATTGGCCACGAACCACATCACCAGGAAGGACATGGCGATATTGCGCAACTGGTCCTCGATCTTGCCGGGAATGCCGATACTGGCCGAATACAGCGCAACCAGGCTGGTTGCCAGCAGCATTACGATGACCAGCATCAGCGGGCCATCGAATACCGTCACATATGGGCGCATGCGCCGCCACAGCGAGCGCCTTTCATTGATTGGCATGCTGCCTCCTTATTCTCTCTTGCGCGGCGGGCTGGCCGGCGGCTTCTGGTCTGCCGGCGCTGGCGCCTGCGGTGCCGGTGCTGGTGCCGGCTGCGCCGGCGCTGCCCCCGGGCCCAGTTGCTGTGCGCGGCGCTCGGCAGCCGCGTCCACGTCTTCCTCAGGCAAGTCTTCCACCGGAACCGTGACCGCATCCTCCTTCGGCACCGGCGTCGTTTCCTTTTCGGTCGGGCGCTTGCCAAGCAGCCAGTAGTCCAGCACTTTACGTGCAATCGGCGCCGCCACGGCGCCGCCGAAACCGGCGTTCTCCACGATCAGCGCCAGCACGATCTTCGGTTTGTCGGCCGGGGCAAAGGCGGTGAACCAGGCGTTGTCGCGCAGGCGCTCGTCAAGGCGCGCCGCGTTGTACTTCTCATTGGCCTTGATCGCCACCACCTGCGCAGTACCGGTCTTGCCGCCCACGGTATAGCCGGCATTCAGGAAAGCGCGGTAGCCAGTCGCACCGGGCTCGGTGGTCACGCCCACCATCGCATCCTTGATGAAGTCGATGTTGCCCTGCTTGAGCGGGATGCGGTAGCTTTCCTTCGCCACGGTCAGGGTGCGCTTGCGCGTGCCGCCGTCTTCCAGGATCTTGACCAGGTGCGGCTTCATCACCACGCCGTTGTTGGCCAGGTTGGCCACCGCGTGCGCCACCTGCAGCGGTGTGTAGTTGTTGTAGCCGGAACCGTTGGACACCGAAATCGTATCGCCGCCGACCCATTTGCCGGCCGCCGGATTCTTCTTGAAGCGCTGGCGCTTCCATTCCTGCGAAGGGAGCACGCCCTTTTTCTCGTTTTCCAGGTCGATGCCGGTCAGCTGGCCGAAACCGAATGGCGCCATGAAGTCATGGATCAAATCGATGCCCATGTCGCGGCCCAGCATGTAGTAATAGGTATTGCACGACACGACAATGGATTTGCGCATGTCGACCATGCCATGGCCGCCCACCACGTCGTCGCGGAACTTGTGGGTGCCGAGGTAGAAGAAGCCCGGGTCGGCAATCGCCTGGCCGGTGGTGCGCTTGCCGGTTTCCAGCGCGGCCAGCGCCATGAACGGCTTGAAGGTGGAGCCCGGCGCATAGGTACCGGACAGCGGCCGGTTCATCAGCGGCTTGTCCAGCGAGGTATTCAGTTCATTCCAGCTTTGCGCATCGATGCCATCCACGAACAGGTTGGGGTCGTAGCCCGGGCGCGACACATACGCCAGCACGTCGCCGGTGCTCGGCTCAATCGCCACCAGTGCGCCGCGGTATTCGCCGAAAGCGTCCTCTGCGATCTTCTGCAGCTCGATGTCGATCGACAGGATCAGGTTGGAGCCCGGTGTGGCCGGTGTGCGCGACAGCGTGCGAATGGCGCGTCCGCCGGCGGTGCGTTCCACCTCCTCGTAGCCGGTGACGCCGTGCAGTTGCCGCTCGTAGCTCTTCTCCAGGCCTTCCTTGCCGATATGTTCGGTGCCGTTGTAATTGGCTTCATTCTCGCTTCCTTCCAGCGCCTTCGACTCGGCCTGGTTGATACGGCCGATGTAGCCGACCACGTGCGAAGCCACCTCGCCCAGCGGATACTGGCGGAACAGGCGCGCCTGGATGTCGACGCCGGGGAAGCGGAAGCGGTTGGCAGCGAAACGCGCCACTTCCTCGTCGGTCAGGCGGCTGCGCAGGGGGACGCTGGCGAAGCTTTTGGATTCTTCCATCAGTTTCTTGAAGCGGCGGCGGTCCTTGCTGGTGATGTCGACCAGCTTGGCCAGTTCGTCGATCACGTCTTCCATCGGCGCGGCCAGCTTGGACGGCGTGATTTCCAGCGTGATCGCGGAATAGTTGCGCGCCAGCACCACGCCGTTGCGGTCGAGGATCAGGCCGCGGCTCGGCACGATCGGCACCACCGCAATGCGGTTATCCTCGGCCTTGGCGATGTAGTCGTTATGCTTGATGACCTGCAGCCAGATGAAGCGGGCCAGCAGCAGCGAGAAGCAAAAGAACACCAGCCCGCCCAGTACGGACAGTCGCACCCGGAAGCGGTGCAGGTCTTGCTCTGTATTCTTGAACTCGGTCATGCTCAGATCGGGCGGGTGTGGTCTTTATCCACTGCGCGGCGCTGCGGCGCCAGCAGCAGCATGGTGGCCAGTGGCCACAACAGTGCAGCAACCACGCTTTCAATGAAGAAGAACCAGCCGGGGAATTTTCCGGCCACGATGAAGCGCACCACCATTTGCACGGTTTGCGCCAGCAACAGCAGCGGCACCACGTGCAGGATTTGCGTGGTCACCCGGAACCACAGGATGCGGCGGTGCAGCATGATGGCGAAATAGGACAGCAGCGTGTAGGCCAGCGCATTTTCGCCCAGCAGCGATGCGTCATGCACGTCCATCAGCAGGCCGAGAAAGAAGGCGGTGCCGATGCCGACCTTGCGCGGCTGGTGCACGCCCCAGAAGACCAGCGTCAGCGCCACGAAGTCCGGCGCCGCGAAAAAGCGGCCCCAGGGCAGCATATTGAGCAGCACCGCGCAGAACAGGCTGAAAAAAATGAACAGCGGGCTGACCGGCAGCAGGATGTATTGTGGACGGTTCATCGGGTCGCCTCTTTCGGTGCTTGCGCGGCTGCCGGAGCCGGCGCCTGTGCAGTTTCCGCCTTGGTCTTTTCCTTATCCTTTTTCTTCGACGGCTTGGAAACCGGCTCTTCCTCCGGAGGTCGCGGCGGTATGTCCGGCAGCGACATCAGGATCAGCAGCGCGGTATTGCGTTCGGTACCTGCCAGCGGCGCGCAGACCACGCGGCCGAAGGCGCCGCTGGCATTGCTCTCCACCTGCACCACGCGCGCCACGGCCAGGCCGGCCGGGTACACGCCGTCGATACCGGAAGTAATCAGGATGTCGCCGACCACCACATCAGCCGTCGGCGCCATGAAGCGCAGGTCCAGGTTGCCCGACTGGCCGCGGCCGACGGCCACGGAACGCAAGCCGTTGCGCAGCACCTGCACCGGAATCGCCTGCTCCTTATCGGTCAGCAGCGTGACTTCGGAAGTGAACGGGAACACCCGCGTCACCTGCCCCACCACGCCCTGGTTGTCGATCACCGGCAAGCCGGCTGCCACACCATGCTGGGTGCCGCGGTTCAGGATCACCTTGCGCGTGAACACATCGCGTGCTTCGTACAGGATTTCAGCCAATTGCGACTTGCCCGGCACGCGCTGCTGCGCATCGAGCAGCTTGCGCAGCTGGTTGTTTTCAGCCTGGTAGAGCTGCGCCTGCTGCAAGGCCTGCGAGGCGGCGATCTGCTGCTGCTGCAGCACGCTGACCTGCTTCTCCAGCTTCGACAGCGTGGAGAAATAGTCGCCCATGCCGTACATGGCATCGCGCGGCAGCAGTGCGATTTTCTGCAAGGGATAGAGGACGAAGCCGACGCCCTGCCGGACTGCCGTCAGCGCATTGACGCGCGAATCGGCCAGCAGCAGCGCAATCGAAATGCACGCGAACACCATCATCTTGAAACGGGCGGACGCGCCTTGCTTGAACAGTGGCGGTGGACTGTATTCCATGTCTTCCAATTAAGAAGGGCAGCTTCCGCTGCCCTTTTTCTCAACTTTACTCGTAGGAGAAGATGGATCCCAGCTGGTCCATGCGCTCCAGCGCCAGGCCGGAGCCGCGCACCACGCAGGTCAGCGGGTCTTCTGCCACCAGCACCGGCAGCCCGGTTTCTTCCATCAGCAGGCGGTCCAGGTCGCGCAGCAGCGCGCCGCCGCCGGTCAGCATCATGCCTTTTTCGGCGATGTCTGCACCCAGTTCCGGCGGGGTCTGTTCCAGCGCGTTCTTGACGGCGGAGACGATGTTGTTCAGCGGGTCGGTCAGCGCTTCCAGGATCTCATTCGAAGAGATGGTGAACGAGCGCGGGATGCCTTCCGACAGGTTGCGGCCCTTGACTTCCATTTCCTTGACTTCGGAGCCAGGGAAGGCGGAACCGATAGCCTTCTTGATCGCTTCAGCGGTCTGTTCGCCGATCAGCATGCCGTAGTTGCGGCGGATGTAGTTGACGATCGCTTCGTCGAACTTGTCGCCGCCCACGCGCACGGAGCCCTTGTACACCATGCCGCCCAGCGAGATGATGCCCACTTCGGTGGTGCCGCCGCCGATGTCGACCACCATGGAGCCGGTCGCGTCGGACACCGGCAGGCCGGCGCCGATCGCCGCTGCCATTGGTTCTTCGATCAGGTACACCTGCGATGCGCCGGCGCCCAGCGCCGATTCACGGATTGCACGGCGTTCCACCTGGGTCGAACCGCAAGGCACGCAAATGATGATGCGCGGCGACGGGCGGAAGAATTTCGAGTCGTGCACCATGCGGATGAACTGCTTCAGCATCTGCTCGGTGACGGTGAAGTCGGCGATCACGCCGTCTTTCATCGGGCGGATCGCCTCGATGTTGCCAGGTACTTTACCCAGCATCTGCTTTGCTTCTTTACCAACGGCCTGGATCGTTTTCTTGCCGTTTGGGCCACCTTCCTGGCGGATCGCCACGACCGAAGGCTCGTCCAGCACGATGCCGGAACCGCGTACGTAAATCAGGGTGTTTGCCGTACCCAGGTCGATGGCCAGGTCAGACGAAATATAGCGACGTAAAAAACCAAACATGAGTGTCCTGTAGGGCGCAATGCGCAAAATTCGTTATATATGAGGTATCCGGTCAAATGCGGCCGGGCGGGTGTTCAGCACCAGCAGCGCATTAACCCGCGATTGTACCTTATAATCTACAGCTTATTTGCCCTAAATCCACTCTATTGTGCGAGCACGCAACCGTTGATTTATGCGGTGTTCGCCGCGATTTAACTGGTGATAGGCAACCGATCCAATAAATTACACTTCTGACAATTTCCATGTCCCTGACCCTGAACGACGTTGAACGCATCGCCAAGCTGGCCCAGTTGGAGATGGACCAAGCCCATTCGGCCAATATGCTGGACAAGCTGAATGGCATTTTCGCGCTGGCCGAGCAGATGCAGGCCGTGGACACCGAGGGTGTCGCCCCGCTGTCGCACCCGCTGGCCAATGCCATGCAGGTCGCACTGCGCTTGCGCGAAGACGTGGCCACCGAGCCGAATCGCCGCGAGGAATACCAGCAAGTGGCACCAAAGACCGAAGATGGCCTGTATCTGGTGCCAAAAGTGATCGAATAAGCGAGAACAGAGAATGCATACCAAAACAATCAAAGAGCTGTCCGATCTGCTGCAAAAGAAGGAAGTCAGCGCCGTCCAACTGGCGAGCCACTTCCTGGACCGGATTGAAAAGAGCGACCTGAACGCCTTCCTGCACGTGGACCGCGCGCTGACGCTGACCCAGGCGGCCGACGCCGACAAGCGCATCGCCAACGGCACGGCCACGCCCCTGACCGGCGTGCCGATCGCGCACAAGGACATCTTCGTCACCAAAGGCTGGCGCTCGACCGCCGGCTCGAAAATGCTGGCCAACTACACCAGCCCGTTCGACGCCACCGTGGTGCAGAAGTTCCTGGACGCCGGCATGGTCACCCTCGGCAAACTGAATTGCGACGAATTCGCCATGGGTTCCTCGAATGAGAACTCGGCTTTCGGCGCCGTGAAAAACCCTTGGGACAAGTCTGCCGTTCCCGGTGGCTCGTCCGGCGGTTCCGCGGCTGCGGTAGCTGCCCGCCTGGCCCCAGGCGTGACCGGCACCGACACCGGCGGCTCGATCCGCCAGCCGGCTGCGTTCTGCGGCATCACCGGCATCAAGCCGACCTACGGCCGCGCCTCGCGCTTCGGCATGATCGCCTTCGCCTCCTCGCTGGACCAGGCCGGCCCGATGGCGCAGACCGCGGAAGATTGCGCGCTGCTGCTGTCCGCCATGACCGGTTTCGACGAACGCGATTCGACCAGCCTGACCACCGAGCAAGGCAACGCTGCCGAAGACTTCACCCGCGACCTGGGCAAGCCGCTGGCCGGCCTGCGCATCGGCGTGCCGAAGGAATACTTCGGCGAAGGCCTGGCTGCCGACGTCGAAAAAGCAGTGCGCGCCGCGCTGGCCAAGTTCGTGGAACTGGGCGCCACCCTGGTCGACATTTCGCTGCCGAACACCGCGCTGTCGATCCCGGCCTACTACATGATCGCTCCGGCCGAAGCATCGTCCAACCTGTCGCGCTTTGACGGCGTGCGCTACGGCCACCGCGCCGAGGGCTACAAGGACCTGCAGGACATGTACAAGAAGAGCCGAGCCGAAGGCTTCGGTCCGGAAGTACAGCGCCGCATCATGGTCGGCACCTACATCCTGTGCCACGGCTACTACGACGCCTACTACCTGAAAGCGCAGAAGATCCGCCGCAAGATCACGCAGGACTTCGCCAATGTGCTGGGCAGCCAGTGCGACGTGATCATGGGCCCAGTAGCGCCAACCGTGGCCTGGGACCTGGGTTCGAAGGCCGACGATCCGGTAGCGAACTACCTGGCCGACATCTTCACCCTGTCCACCAGCCTGGCCGGCCTGCCTGGCATGTCCATCCCTTGCGGTTTCGGCGATGGCGAGAAGAACGCCAAGCGCCCGGTCGGCCTGCAAATCATCGGCAACTACTTCGCTGAAGCGAAGCTGCTGAATGTGGCCCACAAGTTCCAGCAAGCGACCGACTGGCACAAGCGCGCACCGAGCGGCATCTGATAAATTCGGTGCCAGGTCTGTCATTCGGACATCGACGCAGGCTCTTTGACAAATCTCAATACGCAAAACCAGACAAAATCGCGTATTGAGATAAATCAAACAAACTGCTCGGATGTCCAAATGTCAGACCTGGCACCGACCTTGAAAGAGAGAAGAATATGGAATGGGAAGTCGTCATTGGTATTGAGAACCACGTACAGCTCACTACCGACTCCAAAATTTTCAGCGGCTCGCCGACCAAGTTCGGCGCCGAACCAAACACCCAGGCCAGCCCGGTTGACCTGGCGCTGCCAGGCGTTCTGCCGGTGATGAACAAGGCTGCGGTTGAACGCGCGATCCGCTTCGGCCTGGCCGTGGGCGCGAAAGTCGCGCCGCAGTCGATTTTCGCCCGCAAGAATTACTTCTATCCTGACCTGCCGAAGGGCTACCAGATCTCGCAGTTCGAAGATCCGGTGGTGCAAGGCGGCCAGCTGACCTTCGGTTACGAGAAGGACGGCAAGTTCGTCACCAAGACCGTGAACCTGACCCGCGCCCACCTCGAGGAAGACGCAGGCAAATCGCTGCACGAGGATTACCACGGCATGTCGGGCATCGACCTGAATCGTGCCGGCACCCCGCTGCTGGAAATCGTGTCCGAGCCCGAAATCCGCTCCGCTGCCGAAGCTGTGGCTTACTGCAAGGCCCTGCACGGCCTGGTGATGTGGCTGGGTATCTGCGACGGCAATATGCAGGAAGGCTCCTTCCGCTGCGACATCAACGTTTCCGTGCGCCCGAAGGGCCAGCAGGAATTCGGCACGCGCTGCGAACTGAAGAACCTGAACTCCTTCCGCTTCATCGAGGAAGCCGTGCACGTTGAAGTGGCGCGCCAGATCGAGCTGCTCGAAGACGGCGGCAAGGTGGTGCAGGCGACCCGCCTGTACGATCCGGACAAGAAGGAAACGCGCCTGATGCGCGAGAAGGAAGACGCGCAGGATTACCGCTACTTCCCTGATCCGGACCTGCCGCCGCTGACCATCGGCGCCGACTGGATCGAGCGCGTGAAAGGCTCGATGCCGGAGCTGCCGGCCGTGATGCGCACGCGCTTCGTGGAAGAATACAAGCTGCCGGAATACGATTCGCTGATCCTGACCGCCTCCAAAGGCATGGCGCTCTATTTCGAAGCCGTGGTTGCGGCTGCGGGCAAGGAAAACGCCAAAGCCGCCGCCAATTGGCTGATGGGCGATGTGTCGTCGACCTTGAACCGTGAAGGCGTGGAAATCGCCGACGCGCCGGTGCTGCCGGTACAACTGGCCGGCATGCTGAAGCGCATTGCCGACGGCACGATCTCCAACAAGATCGCCAAGGAAGTATTCGGCGCAATGTGGGAAGCCAAGTCGGAAGACCCGAACCTGGTCGATGTGATCATCGAGCAGAAAGGCCTGAAGCAGATTTCCGACACCGGCGCGCTGGAAGCCATCGTCAACGAAGTCATCGCCAACAACGAGAAGTCTGTTGAGCAGTACCGCGCAGGCAAGGAAGCGGCAATCAACGCGCTGATCGGTCAGGCGATGAAGGCATCGAAGGGCAAGGCTAATCCGGCGCAGCTGACCGAGCTGCTGAAGCAGAAGCTGGCTTCCTAAAACCGGTAAACCGGGGTCTGCAGCGCGGCCCGCGGCCGAAGATCATGCGGGGTCAGGCACTTGTGCCTGACCCAGGTCTACCGGTTTTGAAAGGTGCGCGCACATCCAGCGCAAGATATCCGCAAAGATCTCCTCCCGGTTCACCTCATTGAAATTCTCGTGATAGTTCTCATGCTGCACATGGCACTCCAGCAGCTTTGGATCAACCATCGCCAGCAGATCCAGGGTAGCCTTCGGGTCGGCAAGTTTGTCATCCCCCGCCACCACCGCGTATAACGGCCAGCGCCAGGTCGGCATCTTCTCCGCCAGCCCTTTTTGCGCGCCTTGTAAGGCCACGCCAAACCGCACCGTACACTCGCGCGCCCGCACATCATCCGCCTCATCGCGATGATGACGCGCCGTAATCGCAGCATCATGCGTCAGCACATCGGTCAGTGACGCCATCGGCACCTTCATGGTCGGCGCCAACGCCGCCAGCACGCCGGACAATTTCTCCAGCAGCACCGGCACCTTGATCGCATTCACGTAATACGGCGACGACAGCACAAAGCCCTTCACCAGCGGATCGCGCTCCAGCACTTCTAGCCCGAAGCGCGTCGCAATCAGGGCCCCCATCGAATGCCCCATGACGAACACCGGCACGCCCGGATAATGCTGCTTGGTCCAATGCAGGAACAACTCCACCTCTTCAACGAAGATGCGGAAATCCGGAATATCCACACGGCGGGCATTCTCATGCCCGCACAGGTCGAACGCCACGGTCGCAAAGCGGTGCTGTTTGAAATACAGCGCCGGCGTCACATAATCGCCCGCATGCGCCAGCCCGCCGTGGATGGCCAGCAGCACCCCAGCCGCCGGCTTCTCAGGTTCCCAGATATGGATCTTGCGTTCGGCGCCGCTGCGCCCCTTGAATGTGGCGAAGCGGTCTTCGGAAAATCGGTTCATGCGGTCACGAGGAAATGCTCAGCGCAATGCCCATCTCCAGCATCAGCGAGAGGTCGGCCAGCGTGAAATCGAGAGTGGATGCGCGCTGGCTGGGCGCGGCGGGAGAGAAGGCAACGCGCAGTTCGGCCTGGATCGGCGCAACATCGAAGGTGATACCGCGCGCCTGGCACTCGTGCAGGTAGGCGCGCACCTTGCGCATCAAGGCGTCCGGATCGGGATCGGTACCCAGCGTGGCATAGAAGCCATGGTCAAGGCGGGTGCGGCCGGTCGGGCTGGTGTCACCCTTCCTCCAGTCGCTTTCAGGCTCGCTGGGAAGCCCGTCCCGCACGTCCGCGACCGCAGCTTCGTCGCCGTACACCTTGAGCGTTGCGATGTTCATTACTTTCCTCGATCTAATGTTGTAAGGAAGCAATCACAGTCTAGCACAACGCCCGGCCAGCGCCAGCGCGGTTTACTCCACCCCGTATTTGCTGCGGTAAGCGGCTACCGCGTCCTTGTGCTGTGCAAGCGACGGGTCGGCCGACAGGTAGGTAAACAGGTCGGACAGGTTGCCGATCGAAATCACCGGGATGCCGTAGTTCTTGCTCACCTCCTGCACCGCCGACAGCTCGGACATCTGGCCATCCTTGCCGCCGCGCTCCATGCGATCCAGGGCGATCAGTACTGCGCACGGTTCGGCGCCGGCGTTGCGGATCATCTCCACGGATTCGCGCACCGAGGTGCCGGCCGAGATCACATCATCAATAATGACAACTTTACCAGTCAGCTTGGCGCCTACCAGGGTGCCGCCTTCGCCGTGGTCCTTGGCTTCCTTGCGGTTATAGGCGAAAGAAGTGTTGCGGCCTTTGCCTGCCAGCGCCATCGAGGTCGCGGAAGCCAGCGTGATGCCTTTGTAGGCCGGGCCAAACAGCATGTCGAATTCGACGCCGGAGTCGAGCAGGGTCTGGGCGTAGAAGTCGGCCAGCCTGGCCAACGTCGCGCCGTCATGGAACAGGCCAGCATTGAAGAAATAGGGCGATTGGCGCCCTGCTTTGGTCGTAAACTCGCCGAATTTCAGCACTCCCGCCTGTACGGAAAACGCGATAAACTCTTGCCTCAAATTGCTCATAGTGCACCCATCTCTGTTCAAAGTGCCGATATTTTAACCGGAACACCTATGCCAAAAATCATTTCCGCAAACCTGAACGGTATCCGCTCCGCCGCCAAGAAGGGCTTTTTCAACTGGATGGGCACGATCGACGCCGACATCATCTGCGTGCAGGAACTGAAGGCGCAGGCACCGGACATGACCGGGGAATTCCTCAACCCGCACGGCTACCACGGCCACTTCCATTACGCGGAAAAGAAAGGCTATTCCGGTACCGGCATCTACAGCAAGGTCGCACCTGACCGGGTGGAGATCGGTTTCGGCAGCCCGGAATTCGATGCCGAAGGCCGCTACGTGCGCGCCGATTTCGGCAACCTGACCGTGATCTCGGTGTACTGCCCTTCCGGCTCGTCGTCGGAAGAACGCCAGCTGGCCAAGTTCCGCTTCATGGAGTTGTTCCTGCCGCACCTGCAGCAGCTGCGCGCCGAAGGCCGCGAGTTCGTCATCTGCGGCGACTGGAACATCGCCCACAAAGAGATCGACCTGAAAAACTGGAAGGGCAACCTGAAGAACTCCGGCTTCCTGCCGGAAGAACGCGCCTGGATGAGCAGGCTGTTCGACGAAGTCGGCTACGTCGATGTGCACCGCGGCCTCGACCAGCGCCCGGAGCAGTACACCTGGTGGTCCAACCGCGGCCAGGCTTACGCGAAGAACGTGGGCTGGCGTATCGACTACCACGTCGCCACCCCGGGCATCGCTTCCAGGGCGCACACCGTGTCGGTCTACAAGGATGAAAAATTCTCCGACCACGCGCCGCTGATCATCGAATACCACGCCTGATGCGCGGCGCGCTGGCCGCTACAGCTTGAGCTCGAACGCAAAGGTGTAGCTGGGGCGCGATTTGCGCCCCACCTGGAGCCTTGTGCCATCGTCCGAACTGGTGGTTCGCTCCGACCATTGTGCCGCTGCATTGGTGGCGCCCAGGCGCAAACTCGCTTGCGGGGTCAGGCTCCATTGCGCATACAGGTCGATGGCGCGGCTGTGGCCCAGGTCCAGCGCCTGCGACATGGTTTGCTGCGTCAGGTAGCCCGGCGTATAAGACAGGTTGGCCCCGACCGCCAACGGCCAGTTGCGTGCCCGGTAGTCGAAACCGACGGTGCCGGACCAGGGCTGCTGGCCATCCAGCCGGCTGTTGGGTAACGGCACCGCATCCACCTTGCTCGTATAAAAATTCAGGCTGCTGCGCAGTTCCAGCCGCGTTTTCGGATCGACCCAGCCGGGCAGCAACTGCGCCGCACTCCCCTTCAGTTCCAGTTCGATGCCGCTGCTGCTGGCGCGCGACAGGTTCTCGGGCCGGCTGACCCAACGCGGCACGCTGGCCCAGGCTGGGTGTTCCAGCGTGGTGACATTGCGTATCAGGTCTTTCACGCGGCGATGGAACAGGCCAATGCTGAACAGGCCGCCGCCACTGAAATAGTGTTCATACGCCAGGTCCAGGCCGCTTGCCAGTTCCGGCCGCAGCAAGGGGTTGCCGACCCGGTCGGCCGCCACCGAATCATTGCCCTGGCTGGGCAGCGGATAGATGCTGTTCAGCGTTGGCCGGGCAAGCATCGCATACAGGTCTGGCGCCTTGTAGCTGCGCGTAATGCTGGCGCGCAGCACATCCCGCCCCTTGGCGTCCGGCTTGAAGTTGATATGCAGCAGCGGCGACAGCACCTGGCTGTGGTTGCGCACCGGCTGCTCCAGCGTATCGCTGCGCAGGGTGATGGCCTCGCGCCGCAGGCCGCCGTACAGCAGCCACTGCTCCGACAATTCCCATTCATCCTGCAGGTACCAGGCCTGCCGCTCGATGCGGGCCGACAATGGCAAGCCATCGATGCCCGGCAGCTGGTCGGCGCCAAGCACCGTGATGCTGCGCGCGTCGTCGCGGCGCCTGGTTTCGAGTTCCCAGCCGGCCGACAGCCGGTGCTGCTCGCCCACCAGCTGGCCAATCTTGCCCGAGTGGGTAAAGCTGCGGTCGCGGCTTTCCCCTACGCTGCGGCGGTAGGGCTGGCCGGCGCGAATGGTCTGGTTGTCGAAATTGTTGACTGCCTCGCCAGCGCTGAATTTCAATTCAAGCTTGCGTTCGGCCGCAAAGCGCCGCTGCCACTGCGCACTGAGCCGGCGGTTGCTGGCGCTGCCGGCGTTGCGGCTGGAGTCTTCGAACAGCTCCGGCGAACTGGCGGCCAGGTTGTCGAACTGGACCTTGCTGTGCCAGTCGGCGCGCTGCAGGAAAGCTTGCAGGTTCAGGGCCTGCTCTTCGTCGATGCGCCAGTTCATTTGCGGCGCGGTGTTGAAGCTGTGGCCCCACATGTCATGGGCGGCCAGTTGGCGCGCGAATCCTGCGTCGCCTGTGCCCTGCGGCACCACCCGGCTGGCCCGCATGTCGGCCCGGCCATGGTACTCATAGCCCGACACCGGCAGTGAATAGGACAGGTCGCCGGCCCGTGCGCTGTACAGGGCGCTGGCGCTGGGTGTAGGGTGCTCGGCGCCGTAGGCCAGTCCAAGGCGTACGCTTTGCTGCACCTTTTTCGGCACGCTGCGCAGCACGATATTGATGCTGCCGGCCATGGCCTGGGCGCTCTGGTCAGCCGTAGCGGCCTTCTGGATTTCAATGCGTTCCACCAGGGCCGGATTGAGCTGTTCCAGAGAGAAGCCGTTGGGCGCCGGCTCGCCGTTGAGCAGGATCTGGGTATACCCGGCGCCCAGCCCGCGCAGGCGCGGCGCGCCGTTCTGGACATCC
This sequence comes from Duganella sp. Root198D2, assembly GCF_001428585.1. Classification (NCBI taxonomy): domain Bacteria; kingdom Pseudomonadati; phylum Pseudomonadota; class Betaproteobacteria; order Burkholderiales; family Oxalobacteraceae; genus Duganella; species Duganella sp. Root198D2. The sequence continues at coordinate 40,864 of NZ_LMIC01000016.1, forward strand.
ACGCCCGGCAGGCGGCGCACCACATCGTTCAGGTTGCTGTCGCCGAATTTGTCGATTTCCTCGCGGCCGTAGGTCTGCCTGGCCACAGCCGCATTGCGCCTCAGGTCGAGATCGCTTTGCGGCCGGCTCTTGACTTCCACCCGGTACATCTTGTTGTCGTAGGCCGAGCGCGAGTTGGGGTCGGCGCCGACCGGCATATCCTGTCCGGCGGCATTGCCCAGCTGGCACAGCACGGCCATGCCCACTGCCGCGGCGACGGGCGTCTTGTCGAAATTCTTCATGGTCCGGTACCTAAGATTGGTCGCGCCAGTGTATTGGCGACGCCGGCGCCGGCGTCACTGGCAGATCTGCTAGTTCAGCAAGCTCGTGCGAGCCAGGCCCAGCGATTGCATGGAAGCTTCGATATCGACGTAGATCGCCACGGCGCTTTCGCGCCCCATGTGCAGCGGAGCGCCCATGCGGCGCGTCACCAGGCCGGCGCGGCGCAGCATGCGTTCGATCGCGGTGGCCGTCACGGTGACATACTGGGCAACCCCGTGCTGGTGGCCGTAGCGGATGATTTCGGCGATCGACTGCATGGTCATTGCCGAAAAGCCGAAGCTGGACACGCCTTCCGCTTCGACGGCGAACCGGCTCAACTCCCAGATGCGCGGATCTTCCGGCGCCGGCTGGCCGTGCAGGAACTCGGGGAAGGTGTCCTTCAGCATATAGGGGCCGGTCGTGGGCAGCAGGCGCCAGCAGCCGCGCAGCAGCCCGCCCTCTTCCCGCATCATCATGTAGTAAGGATCCATCGCATCGTAGCCGTCGATTTCCATGCCGCTCAGCACCGGCACCTTCCATCCCATGCGCTCGCTGAACACCTTGGCGCGCAGGCGGTGCATGGCAAACAGGTCGGACTGCAGGAAGGCGTTGCGTTCCGCGATTTCGATGTTCAGCTGCATGATGGCTCCTTGTAGTGGGGTCGAAGAGCCTTCATTGTTATGCGCCATGCATACGGCGCAAACTAGCAGATCTGCTAGCTCGACGCTCCAGGCGCCGATGCTAAGCTTGGTCCCCGCCCCTTTCAGGAACACAGAATCATGAGCCGAATTCCTGCGCAGCTGGCGCGGCGTGCCGCCAGTGAACAACTGCGCTGGCTACGCCTTTCCCGGCGCGAAACGCAAAGCGAGTTCTGGGCCCAGTTTGGCGTCACCCAGTCGCAAGGCAGCCGCATCGAACAGGGCAGCTGGGTGCCGGCGCCGCTGGCAATCCTGCTGGCCCTCTACCTGGACATGCACATCAGCGATGTCGACCTGGCGGCCGCACGCCGGCACCCCGGCCTATTCGGGTGCGACCAGGCCGGCCGCGATGGATTTGACGATGGCTTGCTGGCGCGTGCTGACATCGAACTTGCGCATGATGTTCGCCAGGTGGAAATTGACGGTGGCTTCCGAGCGGCCCAGGATGCGTGACACTTCCCACGACGACTTGCCGGCCGCTACCCACTTCAGGCATTCGAGTTCGCGCGCGGTCAGCTTGACTGCCGGCGCCGTGCTTTTGCCAGGGCTGAATTTGCGCGCCGACTCCTGGGCGTAATCGCGCACCAAAGCCACGCTGGCCAGCAGTTCGAGCTGGCCGGCGCCAGCCTTGGGCTGCAACTGGTCGCTGACGAAACTGAGCATGCCGAATTCACCCGAGCGCCCGTGCACCGGCAGGGTGACGCCTGCGCGCAAGCCGTAACTTGCCGCCTGCTCGTAAAACTGCTGCTGGCGCTCGCCCTGGAAGCTGGCTGGCTGCCAGATGATCGGCAGGCTGCTGCCAAGGCAATGGCTGACCGTCGGGTCCACGGCATGCAGGTGCAGCTTGTCATAGGCGGCGCGCCACTCGCTTGGGTAATTGCTCACCAGGAATGCCGACTCCAGCGGCTGCGCCCTGTTGGGCACGACACCGAACAGCGAATATTCGAACCCCAGTTGGGCCGCCAGCGCGGCCAGCGCCTGCGCCCACTCGGTGTCGCTTTGCGCCTCCATCAACGTGTGCAGTTGGTCCTGTTTCAGCACCTTGCCTCCCTTTGATCTGCACCCAGCTTGCTGATTGAAAATAGAGATTATTATTTAAGCAATTACCAACATTCAATCATCAATGTAGTTTTTTGTCAACAAACGGTCTTCCCTAGCAGATCTGCTAGTTCCCGGCCCATGCACGACGCATAAGAATCGTCCTGTCACTTCAACCACAGGAGCCAAAGATGCCGCTGCAAATCGAAATCGCCGCCCGCCGGGCCTTCCCCAAAGCGACCCTGGTTGCCATGCACCAGATGCGTGCCCGCGCTTTCCGCGAACGCCGCGGCTGGGATGTTTCGGTATTGGGGGGGATGGAGATCGATGGCTTTGACGCCATCGATCCGCACTACATGCTGTTGCGCGAAGAAGACGGCATGCTGTGCGGCTGCTGGCGCCTGCTGCCGACCGACGGCCCCTACATGCTCAAGGATGTATTTGCCCAATTGCTGGGCGGGCAGGCGGCGCCGAGCGATCCCCAGGTCTGGGAGCTGAGCCGTTTTGTGATGGAAGGCGAAGGCGCGGCCGGCTTCGGCTTTTCCAGCCACACGCTGCAGTCGATCCGCGAAGTGGTGGAGTTCGGCCAGCGCCACGGCATTGCGCAATACGTGACGGTGACCACCACCGCTGTCGAGCGCATGCTGCGCCAGGCCGGAGTGGCGGTGCGCCGCTTCGCCCCGCCGCACCAGGTCGGGGTGGAAACGGCAGTGGCTTTATGGGTGGACGTCGGCGCTTCCCTGCACGCGCTGCGCCAGCATTGAGGGACGGAAGTCGCCCGCCTTCACCAGCGCCAGCCCCGCCCCCGCCCCCGGCAGCCGCGCTGCCGCCTGGTTGACTTCGGCCACGGTGAGCGCGGCCACGCGCGCCTCCAGCGCCCGGTCGAACTCCATGGTGCGGCCCAGCGCCAGGTATTCCGACAGCATGCCGGCCAGGCCGGCGTCGGCATTGCGCGCCACCTGGCGCGCCTGGCCCCAGGCGCGCTTGGCTGCGTCCAGCTCGGCCTGCGTGAAGCCTTGCTGCGCGGCGCGCCCGAGTTCTTCCAGCAAGGCCGCCTCCACTTTTGCGCTGTTGTGCGGCGCACTCATGGCCGTTGCCAGCCACAGCCCGGCGCTGTCGCGGGCCGGCACCATCAATTGCGCATTGACCGCGTAGGACAGGCCGTCCTGCTGGCGGATACGGTCCGCCAGGCGGCTGCGCATGGCGCCGCCACCCAGCATGTAGTTGGCCATTAACAGGGCCGGGAACGCCGCATCGTCGTCGCGCATGGCCAGCGGGTAAGCCGCCAGCAGCACGCTGTTGGCCTTGTCCGGGGTCTCGACCTGGACCCGGGCGCCGGGCGCGGCCTGGTAGGCACGCGCCATCCGCACATAAGGCTGGGCCGCACGCCAGTTGCCGAACAGTGCCGCCAACCGGGCTTTCAGGTGCGCCGCGTCAAAGTCGCCCACCACGGCCACGCTCGCATCTTGCGCGCCATAGTGCTGCCGGTGGAAGTCGCGCACCTGTTGCAGCGTGACAGCCTGCTGCGCGGCCGCGCTGTCCGGCAAGGCCGGCACATGCAGCGGGTGGCCGGGCGGGAAGGGATTGAGCAGGCGCTGGACGGCATTGCCGGCCAGCGCCTGCGGCTCGCCCGCCGCCTGTTCCGTGCGCGCCACGCGCTCGCGCCGGTATTGCAGGAATTCCTGCTCCGGATAAGCCGGCTTCTGCAACTGCTCGGCCACCAGCTCCAGCACAGCCGGCAGCGCTTCGCGCACGGTTTGCACGGACACGGTGACGCTGTCGACACCGCCCTGGAAGCTGACACTGGCCTGCAGTGCGTCCAGCGCGTCGCGCAACTGCTGGCGCGACCTGGACTGGGTTCCCATGGCCAGCAGGGCTGCCGCCATCGGGCCCACTTCCGCCCTGTCCTGCAGGCTGGCCTGGCTGCCGAGGCGCAGTTTGAACACGGCATGCACCGCCCCGCCCTTGGTGGTCTTGGCAAGCAGGGCCGCCTGCATGCCGTTGGCCAGCGCCAGCCGTTCCAGCCGGCCCTCGATGGCGGCCGGGGTGGCCTCGAATGCCTCGCCCTGGCGCAACGCCGGGCGTCCATGGTAGTCCTGCAGCGCCGCCGCCAGTCCGGTATCGGTGGGCACCGTCACCCGGTCTGCCTGCTCGGTGGGAATGAAGCGCCCCAGCGTCCGGTTGCTCGGCTTGAAGTATTTTTCCGCCACCGCCTGCACGGCCGCGGCATCGACCTTGGCAATACGCTCGCGCTGCAGGAAGAACAGGCGCCAGTCGCCGGCCGCCACGGCATCGGTCAGGGCCAGCGAGAGGCGCGTCGTATCGTTGGCAGCCTGCTCGAAGCTCTTCAGCAATTGCTGGCGCGCACGCGCCACTTCAGCCTCGGTCACTGGTTGCGCGCGCATGCCCTCCAGCACGCGCAGCAAGGCATCCTGGGCCGGCTCGAGCGCGGCATCCTTGCCCACCACGGCGCCCAATTGCAGGAAGCCGGGCTCGCGCGTTGCGCTGTCCACTACCTGCAGCTTGCTGGCCAGGCCGGTGGCCACCAGGCCCTGGTGCAGGCGCCCGCCCGGCGCATCGCTCAGGATGCGCAGCAGGATTTCCAGCGCGGCGCCGTCGCTGTGGGCGGCCGGCGCGACATGGTAGCCGGCGCTGACCAGCTGCACGCCGCCGCTGCGCCGCACCGTCACGCTGCGTTCGCCGTCCTGCACCGGTTCCACCGTGTAGGTGGGCGCCAGGACGCGCGCCGGGCGCGGCAGCGCGCCGAACGCCTGCTGCACCTGGCGCAGCGCCGCCTGTTCCTCGAACTGCCCGGCCACCACCAGCACCGCATTGTCCGGCTGGTAATAGCGCTGGTAAAAGGCGCGCAGGCGCTCCACCTCGACCTGTTCGATGTCCGAGCGCGTGCCGATGGCCGCCTTGCCGTAGTTGTGCCAGTCGTAGGCCACGGCCCGCACCCGCTCGCCCGTCACGCGCAGCGGGTCGCTTTCCGCCATTTCGAACTCGTTGCGCACCACCGTCATTTCGCCCTTGCCGGTGGCCGGATTCCACAGGTCGTCGCGGGCCAGGGCGGCGCCGCGCATGCGGTCCGCCTCCAGCTCCAGCATGCGCGCCAGGTTGCCGGCACTGGCCGGGAAGGTGGCGTGGTAGCTGGTGCGGTCGTACCAGGTGCTGCCATTGAAGCGGGCGCCGATACTGTTCAACAATTCCAGCGGCGTGGGCGCACCGTCCTTGCCGCTGAACTTCTGCGACGGCCGGAACAGCAAGTGTTCCAGCAAGTGGGCCATGCCGGTTTCGCCGTAGTTTTCATGGCGCGAACCAACCTGGTAGACGATATTGGTGGTCACGGTCGGCCTCGACTGGTCGGGCGCCAGCAGCACGCGCAGGCCGTTCTCAAGGCGGTATTCGGTAATGCCTTCCAGCGTGGCGCCGCGCTGCACGCCGTCCGCGGCGCCGGCTGGCGCCTGCAGGCAGGCAGCCAGGGCGATGATGGTCATCAGTTTCATGCGCATCCTTTCCGTTTCAAGCCGCTTCCCGCTGCGCCGCCACCGCTTCCAGGTGGACCACGGCGTCGGCGCGCTCGACGGTGCTCATGCGGTGCGCCACCACCAGCGTGGTGCGGTTGGCCGTCAGGCGTTCCAGCGCCGCATGGATCAGGGCGTCGGTCTCGCCGTCGACGGCGGACGTGGCCTCGTCCAGGATCAGGATCGGCGCGTCGCGCAGCAGGGCGCGGGCAATGGCGATGCGCTGCCGCTGGCCTCCGCTGAGCTGCACACCGCGTTCGCCGACCGCCGTCTCGTAGCCATCCTTGAGCCCGACGATAAACTCGTGGGCATTGGCATCGCGCGCGGCCTGCGTCACTTCGGCATCGGTAGCGTCGGGCCGGCCGTAGCGGATGTTTTCGCGTACCGAGCTGGAGAACAGGAACACGTCTTGCGAGACCATCGAAATTGCCGAGCGCAGCGAGGCCAGCGCGTATTCATTGATGTCGATGCCGTTGATGTAGATGGTGCCCGACGCCGGTGCGTAGTAGCGCGGCAGCAGCCCCAGCAGCGAAGACTTGCCAATGCCGCTGCGGCCGTGGATCGCCACCGTCTGTCCCGGCAGCGCGCGGAAGCTGACCTTTTCCAGCACCGGGATGGTGTCGTGGTAGCGGAAACTGACGTCCTTGAATTCAATGGTTGCGCGGCGCGCGGTGAATGGCAGGCCCTGCCCGGGATCGGCCACCTCGGCCGGCTCGTCCAGCAATTCGAAGACCCTAGCCGAGGCGCCCAGCGACTGGTTGATGGTGGAATACTGCTGCGCCAGCACGGTGATGCTCTGGTTCACACTTTGCGAATACAGGAAGAAAGCGACCAGCGAGCCGACTGTCATGCGGCTGGCCAGCACCTCGGTCGCGCCATACCAGAACAGGACGATGGTCGATACCACCGTGAGCAGGGTCACGATGGCCATATAGCTGGCGTCGGCGCGCCGGCCCTTGCCGGCCATCGCCAGGTGGCCGTCCATCAGGTCGGCAAAGCGCGCCACGTCGCGCCCGTCGGCGCCGAAAATGCGCACGACGTGCGTGCCGGACACGGTTTCCTGGGCGTACGCCACGGCACCCGACAGCGACGCCTTGATCTGTGCCGAAACCTGGCGGAAATACGGACCGTACAGGTTGGCCACCAGCGTGGTGGCCGGGCACAAGGCCAGCACCACCAGGCCCAGGCGCCAGTTCATACACAGCATCACCACGCTGGCGCCCACCAGCTGGGCGACATTGATGGTGCCGTTGACCGTCAGGTTGGTGACCACATTGCGGATTTCCGGCGCATCGCTGTACAGGCGCGAGGTGAATTCGCCGATGCGGTTGCGGTGGTGGTAGGCGATCGGCAGCTGCTGGTAATGGCGCAGCAAGGCAACCCGGATGTCGTTGGTGATCTTGTCGCCTGTGAGCTGGAGCAGGTACTGGCCCCAGAACGCCAGGCCGGCACGCAGCACGAACACCGCGACCAGCAGGACCGACAGCACGTGCAGGCCGGAGTGGTCGTTGGCCGCCATCAGCTGGTCGAACAGGTGCCGGATGCCCAGCGGCAAGGTGAGCTGGATGGCGCCCGCCAGCAGGATGAGCAGCAGGCTCAGCAGGATGCGCCCGGCAAAGCGGCGGCCGAATGGCAGCATCTGTTTCAGGGTAGCCATCACGCCCGGCGGCGCTGAAGTGTTGATATCCATGGTTGTCTTCCGGAAGCTGGCAGGCCGCCCGGCGGCCCGCGGTTAAAGGATTAACGGTCGAGCGTAGGCCAGCCGGGCAGCAGGCTGTCCACCATCAGCGCCGGGCCGCAGCGCGTCAGGTGGCGGTGCAGTACCAGGGCGGTACCGGCGCTGCCGGTGCCGAAGTCGCAACTGATCCGGCCCAGCGATTCGCCCGGGAAGGCCGTGCCGGCCTCTTCCTCCAGCGCGTACAGCATGACGCCGGAGAACAGGCGCGCCACGCTGCGCTCGGCTTGCTCGCGCCAGCGCTCGAAGCGGGTCAAGTCCAGGAACAGCTCGGCAATGCCGGCCAGGCCGAAGAAGTAGCCGGGATAGATCGCATACTTGCGGTCGGCATCGATGATGGCGCGGTCGATGGTGGCGGCATATTCCTCCTTGCCGGTGACGTGCCAGTAACGCAGCAAGGTCCGCGCAATGCCCGAGCTGCCCCAGCGCCAGTACGGCGTCAGCGAAGGCGTGCTGTCGCGCGCCAGCCAGCTCAAGCCGCCGTCCTCGTTGGCAACGCCGCCAGCCATGACCCATGCCAGCGCTTCCTCGCCGGCCAGCAGGAAATCCTGGCGCCCGGTCGCCAGGTGCAGGTAGAGCAGGAAGGCGCTGATGCCGGCCGCGCCATGGGCGTAGCTGGCCGACAGGCCCAATGGGGTGCGCCAGGCGCACTGGCCGGGCGCCATGGTTTCGCGGCTTTGCAGCAGCTGCTCGCCGGCGCCCACTGCCGCCGCCAGGTACTGCTCTTCGCGGAAATGCTGGAAGAAGCGCAGCTGCGTCATGCCCCAGCCGGCGGCGCCGTGGTAGACGTCGGCGCTCTGCTTGAGATAAGGATGGTCCTGCGCCAGCGCCAGCGTGCTGCGCGCCCGTTCTTCTTCGCCCAGCTCCAGCCAGAACCAGGCAATGCCGCTCAGGCCGCTGTACAGACCGGGCGAATAGGCATCGCGCTTGAGCGGGATGCGTTTAATCCAGGCCAGCACCTCCGGCGCCACGCTGCCGCGCACGCGCTGCTGCACCAGGGCGACGCCGCAGGCGCCGTGCGCCAGGCTGAGCGGATTGGTGGAGAACACTTCAGGGTCGGCCGGGAACAAGCGGTCGTAGCGCGCGAAGTCGGCAGTCGAATCGATATAGTCCATCATGCGCTGCAGCATCGCAATGCCGCCTGTGGTGGTGAAGGCATCGCTGCGGATCTGCGGCGCAGGCAGGCGGTACGGTTCGGCCAGCGCCAGCGCTACCTCTTCCAGTGCGGGGCGCAGCTCGCGCGGCGACATCAGTCCTTCGATCACCTGGCGCAGGCGCGCGGGCAAGCCGAAGTCGGCGCTCATGGCGTCGAGGAAGCGCTGATGCGCCTTGCGGTCGAGGGTCAGCAGCATATTCATGGGGAACAGGCCGGCCATCATCAGCGCCCCCAGCGCATACAGGTCGTCATCCATCGACGTGACGCCGCGCGCACCGAATTCATCGGGCGAGAAGCCGGGCGTAAACAAGTGGGCGGCCAGGTCGACCTGGGCTTCGTGGGCGCCCTCGAAGTCGATCAGGCGCACCTTGATGGCGTCGCTGTCCGGCTCCCTCGTGACCATCACATTGGCCATCGACAGGTCACCGAACACGATGTGGCGGCGGTGCAGTTCCTGCAGGATCGCAGTCAGCTGGCCGAACACTTCGCAAAACCGCGTGAAGAACTTCTGCGCGGCATCCGGCTCGGGCCGGGTGCGCAGGCTCAGCGACACCGAACCCATATAGCTGCGGAAATCGCGCGCTCCATCGAGATAGGTTTCGACCAGGTAGGCGTGCTCCCAGTCAAAGAAGAAGTCCACCGTCTGCGGCGCGATATCGAGTCCGTCCAGGCAGCTCAGGACGCGATGTTCCTTTTTCAGCAGTTGCACCGCGTCCAGGCCGCGCGTCGAGACATTGGTGAAGGGACGCGCTTCCTTGATGACAACGCGCTGGCCACTGTCGCGGTCAGTCGCCAGGTAGACGCCGCCCGAGTTGCTGAAGGCCAGCACGGATTCGATCTTGTAGCGGCCCTGTTTCAGCGTGCCGTCTTCGCCGTCATCCTGCAGCTGCTGCTCCGGCTGGAACGGATCGACCACCCCGGCCGGCAGGTTGAAGAACGGCGTGCGTTCGTCCTGTACGTAGTTGCCGTCCTGGTCGAGGATGACGTGGGTCTTGCTGCCGTCGGTGCCGATACGGCGCGTGCTGCGCAAGCCGCCGTAGCGGTAGTACACCACCTTGCTTTCCTTGTAGCGGCGGTCGGACAGGATGTAGGGGCCATGGAAGCCGATCGTGGCCTGGTGCAGCGCTTCCAGCAGGCGCTCGCACTGCTCGGCATCTTTCGGGTAGATGGCCATGAATTTGCCTGCGGCGCCGCGCGACCAGCGCTTGCCCAGCGACAGGCTCAGCAGCATTTTGTCCGCCACGAACTTGAACGGCACGTTTTCCTTGATCAGGATGGCGGCGGCGGTATTCAGGATGGCGGGGGCATGCGCCGGCGTGGCCGACAGGTGGATTTTCCAACCCTGGTCAGGATACTGGTATTGCGGCGGCATGCAGTGCATCCACAGCTCGTGGCGCTGCATCACCCAGTCTTGCGGCAGGCGGCGTTTCAGGCCGACGCAGAAATCGTCGTGCTGGGCCTGGTAGCGAGTCAGCGTTTCATAGTATTTCTTGTCCGCCAGCGAATAAATGAATTTGTCCTTGATTACGAATTCTGACATGGTGTGCCTACCGAGCTGTAGATGATTGGGAAGGGGGAGACTGCGGCGGCGCCAGCGTGCCGCTGTGCCGGGCGGCGCCTAGAGTGCGATGAATTCTTCGCCCATGAAGCAAGCGCATTCGCTTGGGGTCGAGCAGGCGCAGCACGCATTGCTACTGGTGCTGCTGGTTTCTTCGTCGAGGCCGAACCTGAGCGACAGGCCCTGGAGATTCAGGATGCGGGACATGGTTCTCTCCTGGAGTGCGCAGGCAGCGGCGCATTGGCCGCGCCGCTGCCTGCTGGTGGCTTGAAGCTGCCTTAGATGGCAACCACTTCGTCGCCCATGAAGCAAAGGGCGGCGCTGGCGGTCGAGCAGGCGCAGCCGTTGCCGCTGGAGGTGCTGTTAGCTTCTTCGTCGACTGGACGGTAGGAGGTCATGGCTTGCAGGTTCAGGATACGGGTCATCTTATTTCTCCAAAAAGTTAGTGTGGTTTGTTTTGCTGCCGTCGCTACGTTGTGTGTGTCGACGAAATGAAGTGTATGGAAGTACCGCACTGCGGATAACTAGCAGGAATATGGGGTTGACAGCGGGACCGCAGGGCAGGTAGACGCGCGGACGCGCGCCAGTCCCTTACAATGGCGTATTCCCTGCATAACCACGGCAAACAACATGAAAAACGTACTGGTCCTCTTCCTGCTGACCATCAAGAGCAGCTTTATCAACGACGAAGAGTCGGAAGCCACCGACGAGCAATTCGACACCATCCAGTTCGTGCAGACCGACAAAGGCACCTGGCGCTTCAAGACTTTCGCCGAAGACGAGGATGTGCACCTGTGGAGCATCGAAGCCGACGGCGACCTGGTCGAGCTGGCGATCGAAACCACCAACCGCCATTACGGCGACGTGATAGACGAAGCCTTCATCATCGAGAGCGATGACGGCGTGGAAGGCCTGCGCCGCGAACTGAAAAAGCAGGGCTTGAGCGACAACCTGCAAATCTCGCCGAAAGGCCCGCTGTTCTGGGCCCCGCCAGGCTCCAGCTACAGCCCCAAGTCGGCGCCGGCGCACTGACGCAATTAAAATCGCCCACATACGCCTTAGTTGTTTAAAATGCCAAACCGTAAACAACTATTGCGCTGGCCATGAACCAAGTCCTGACCCCGTCAAACGAAGAAAACAGCGGCATCGACAAAATCGCCCTCGCCAAGCAACTGGCAGGCGACATCACCCGCGGTGCCGGTGCCGGCATCGTACGCACCGTGCTGGCAGTGATTGCAGCGCTGGTCGTCAATGCGCTGGGCGTTACGCTGTTGTTCCGCAGCGAACTCGGTGGCGGCCACGGCTCGGCCATGATCTATGCTGCCTTTGTCGCCGCTCCCTTCATGCTCGCCGTCGTCCTGACCGGCATGACGGCCTATAAGATTGGCCTGCAGGGCATCCTGGCGCGCATTGTGGAAAGCCAGTCGGGCCTGATCGCCAAGCTGGGCGCAGGCATCCTGGAAACCTTCCTGCGCAGCGTCAATTACGAACCAGGCCGCCCGCTGTCGGAAAAATTCCTCGGCGGCTGGCGCAGCTTCCTGAACCTGCAATCCGGCCTGCCAAAACCATTGCCATGGCTGCTCGCCAGCCTGACCTCGCGCATCCCGCTGGCGGAAACCATTACCGAAGTCGCCACCACCGGCATGACGCTGCGCGAAGTGTCCCATGCGGCGATGACGCGCGTGATATCGGAAGGCGCCGCCGGAGGCCTGCGCCCTTCCAACCAGGCCTTGTTCATCGCCCTCGCAATCCAGTTCGGCATGTGGTTCCCTATCGGACTGCTGGTCCGCTACATGTTCGGCTAAAACCTTCATGCAAAAACTGGCAGGCGTGGCCCTCCTGTTCGCCGGCATTGCCCATGCCGGCGACGTACTGCCGATCCACGGCGCCTGGACCGGCAGCCCAATTCCTGGAATGAGGAAGTCAAGGGTATTGAGATCAGCTATGCCAAGCTAGCGCCCTTCCTGTCGCAGGAAGGCAAGGAATTGGCTCAAAGCGTGCGCCGGCTCTCGAAATAGCGCCATTCGCCCGTCAACGGATCGGGGAAGCCGATGGCCTTGGCCAGCAGCTTGAGCGGCGACGACACGTCGTCCTGTTTGCACGGCAGGGCGACCGGGTAAAACACATCATTGACGATCGGGATGCCGAGCGACGACAGGTGCACGCGCAACTGGTGCTGGCGGCCGGTGTGCGGCCAAAGGCGGTACAGCACGTGCGCACCGCGCTGTTCGATCACGTCGATCATGGTTTCCGAATTCGGCTCGCCCGGCTCTTCCTTCATGGTGAAGAACTTGTCGCCCTCCACCATGCGGCTGCGGTACACGAAAGGAAATTCGCGGCCCGGCAACGGAGCGGCCAGCGCCTCATACTCCTTCTGCACCAGGCGCTTCTGGAACAGCGACTGGTAGTCGCCGCGACTTTCGGCATTGCAGGAGAAGATCACCAGCCCCGCCGTCTCGCGGTCGAGTCGATGGATCGGCACCAGGTCTTCCATGCCCAGCTTGCGCCGCACGCGCACCAGCAAAGTCTCTTTGACAAAGCGGCCGGACGGAATGGTCGGCAGGAAGTGCGGCTTGTCGACCACGACGATATGCTCGTCCTGGTGCAGCACTTCTTCTTCAAACGGAATCGGGAACTCGTGCTCCAGCTCGCGGTAGTACCAGATGCGGGCGCCGCGCACAAAACGCGACTCCGGTTGCACCGGTACGCCCATGCCGTCCACCACGTCGCCGCGCGCCATGCGCTCACGCCATTGGGCTTCCGGCACGGCAGGATAGTTGGCGGACATGAAGGTGATCATGTCCGGCCAGTCGCCCTCCGGCAGCCAAAGGTAGCTGGGCGTCACGCCATCGCGCATTGGCAATGGCGGCGCGCCCGAGGCGTGCTTCGGGCGCGACATCTCAGGACTTCGGCAGGGGCGAAGTCTGGTAAGGCGGCAGCTTGTTCACGTCGAGGCCGCGCTGGCGGGCATAGACCGGCAACACCAGCGGCATCTGCTTCTGCATATCCTGGATACGGGAATTGCCGCTTGGGTGGGTCGACAGGAACTCCATCGGCTGCCGCGCATTGACGGCGCCCATCTTCTGCCACAGCGCGACCCCGGCGCGCGGATCGAAGCCGGCGCGCGCGGCCAGGTCGATGCCGACCAGGTCGGATTCGGTTTCATCGCCGCGCGAGAATTTCATCACGGTCAACTGGCCGGCCACATTGGCGCCGGCATCGGTAATGCGCGGGTCGATGCCGAGGTAGGACGACAGCACGGCGCCACCCAGTTTGCTGGCCAGCGACACGGCGGTCGACTGCACGGCGCGCTTGCGGGCGTGTTCGCGCAGGGCGTGGGCAATTTCGTGGCCCATCACCATGGCGACTTCATCGTCGGTCAGGTTCAGCTTCGCCAGGATGCCGGTATAGAAAGCAATGCGGCCGCCCGGCATGCAGAAAGCATTGACCTGGTCGGAGTTGAGCAGGTTGACTTCCCATTGCCAGTTGGCAGCGGCGGGGTTCCAGCGCTGGGCGTTGGGCACGATGCGGGCCGCAATGGCGCGCAGGCGCTTGACCTGCGGGTCGGACTCTGGCACCAGCGCTTCTTTCTGCTTGGCTTCATTCAGCAGTTGGGCGTATTGCAGCTTGGACTGCTGGTCCATTTCCTGCTCATCGGCAAAGACGCGCAGGCGCGAAAGCTTGGTGACAGGGATGCCGTCAGCTTTGGGATTCATCGGCGCCTGCTGGGCCGACGCGGCGCCGGCGGCCAGCGCCAGCGCAATAAGGGTGAGCTTGAACTTCTTCATGGCTTTAAGATAACACAGCTTAACTGGATTGCTTTTTCCGCAAACGGAACACGGCCAGATCGCCGCGCAGGTTAGGCAGTAGCGAGACCGTCTTGCCCTCGGCCAGCGCCACGCATTCGATCACTTCCAGCCCCACCTCCTCCGCCAGTTCCTGGAAGTCGTAGATGGTGGCGCAGCGCACGTTCGGCGTGTCGTGCCATTGGTATGGCAGCGACTTGGAAACCGGCATGCGCCCTTGCAGCAACGCCACGCGGTGCGGCCAGTAGGCGAAATTGGGGAAGGACACGATGGCTTCACGGCCCACGCGCACGATGTCGCGCAGCAGGACTTCCACATGCTTCATCATCTGCAGCGAGGACAGGCACAACACCGTGTCGAAGGAGTTGTCGCCGAAGATACCCAGGCCGTTCTCGAAGTCCTGCTGGATCACGCGCACGCCGCGCCGGGTCGAGGCCAGCACCTGTTCGTCCGCCAGCTCCAGGCCGTAGCCGGTGCAGCGCTTGCCGCTCTGCAGGTAATCCATCATCACGCCGTCGCCGCAACCCACGTCGAGCACATGGGCGCCTTCGCGCACCCAGTGTGCAATGAAGGCCAGGTCGGGACGGGCGCTGCTCAGGTCATCGAAAGTCATGCTGCTTGTTCCTTGTTCGTTTCTTTCCACACTTGCTCGTAGTAGGCGCGCACCATGTTCATATAGCGCGCATCTTCCAGCAGGAAGGCGTCGTGGCCGTGCGGTGCGTCGATTTCGGCGTAAGTCACCTCGCGCCGGTTGGCCAGCAAGGCCTGCACGATCTCGCGGCTGCGCTCCGGCGAGAAGCGCCAGTCCGTAGTGAAGGATGCGAGGAAGAACCTGGCCTTGGTACCGGCCAGGGCCTTGGTCAGGTCGCCGTCGAACTTGCGCGCCGGGTCGAAGTAGTCGAGCGCCTTGGTGATCAGCAGGTAGGTGTTGGCGTCGAAATATTCCGCAAACTTGTCGCCCTGGTAGCGCAGGTAGGATTCGATCTCGAAGTCGATGCCGAAGCCGAATTTGTAGTCGCCGCCGCTGGCTGCAATATCGCGCAGCTTGCGGCCGAATTTCTCGGCCATGTCGTCGTCCGACAGGTAGGTGATATGGCCGATCATGCGCGCCACTTTCAGGCCGTTCTTCGGCACCACGCTGTGTTCGTAGAAATCGCCGCCATGATAGTCCGGGTCGGACAGGATGGCCTGGCGCGCCACGTCGTTGAAGGCGATGTTCTGCGCCGACAGTTTCGGCGTGGAGGCGATCACCAGGCAGTGGCGCAGGCGTTCGGGGTGCATGATGGACCAGGCCAGGGCCTGCATGCCGCCCAGCGAGCCGCCCATCACCGCGGCGAACTGCCGGATGCCCAGCTGGTCAGCCAGGCGCGCCTGTGCCGCCACCCAGTCTTCCACCGTCACCACCGGGAATGCGGCACCGTATTGCTTGCCGGTTTCCGGATTGATGTGCATCGGGCCGGTCGAACCGAAGCAGGAGCCCAGGTTGTTGACGCCGATGACGAAGAACTTGTCGGTATCGAGTGCCTTGCCCGGACCGACCATATTGTCCCACCAGCCCACGTTCTTCGGATTGTCGGCGTAGTAACCGGCCACGTGGTGCGAAGCGTTCAGCGCGTGGCACACCAGAACCGCGTTCGATTTGTCCGCATTCAGCGTGCCATAGGTCTCGTACATCAGCATGTAGTCGCGCAGGGACGCTCCGCTCTGCAGCTGAAGGGGTTCCGCAAAATGCATTGTCTGCGGCGAGACGATTCCAATCGAAGGCATGTGAATCCGGCTGTAGTTAAGTGTTGATGCGAGAGTTGGTGTTACAGGGCTTGCAGGGCGTTGACTGCGTCGGCAATCGTTTCAGGGTCCATGCCGCGCATGATCTTGCGCATCTGCGGCGCAATCAGTCCCAGGTCGCTGTTCAGGATTTCCTGCTTGACCGACAGCAGCTGCGACGGGTGCATCGAGAATTCGCGCAAGCCCATGCCCAGCAGCAGGCGCGTCATCTTGGCGTCGCCCGCCATCTCGCCGCACACAGCGACCTCGATGCCGGCTTTGTGGCCGGCGGCAATGGTCATCGCAATCAGTTGCAAGATGGCCGGATGCAGCGGATCGTACAGGTGCGCCACTTCGTAATCGACGCGGTCGATCGCCAGGGTGTACTGGATCAGGTCATTGGTGCCGATCGACAGGAAGTCCATCTTTTTGACGAACATCGGCAGCGCCAGGGCGGCAGCCGGAATTTCGATCATGGCGCCCACCGGCACGTCCGGGTCGTACTTCTCGCCCCTGTCGTCAAGCTGCGCCTTGGCGCGCTTGATCATGGCCAGCGACTGGTCGATCTCGAAGGCATGCGCCATCATCGGAATCAGGATGCGCACCTTGCCGTGCACCGAGGCGCGCAGGACGGCGCGCAACTGGGTCAGGAAGATCTGCGGCTCCGCCAGGCAATAGCGGATGGCGCGCAAGCCCAATGCCGGATTGAGCGCAGTGTGCTCCATCTGGTCCAGTGGCTTGTCGGCGCCGATATCCAGCGTGCGGATGGTGACCGGGCGGCCCTTCATGGCCTGCACGGCTTTGGTGTACTGCTCGTATTGTTCGTCCTCGGACGGCATCTCGCCATCGCGGCCCATGAACAGGAATTCGGAGCGGAACAGGCCGACGCCGTTGGCGCCCGACTCCATCGCGTGCCCGCAATCTTCCGGCAGCTCGATGTTCGCCATCAGGGCGATCGGCGTGCCGTCCCTGGTGACGGCCGGGGTCTTTTTCAGCTTGCCCAGCTTTTTGCGCGCGCGCATCGCAGCCAGCTGGCGCTCGCGGTACTGCTCCAGCACTTGCGCGCTCGGGGTGACGATCACCACGCCGGCATCGCCGTCGATGATCACCCAGTCGTCCTGCTGGATCAGGGTGGAAGCCTGCGACATGCCCACCGCTGCCGGAATGTCGAGCGAACGCGCAACGATGGCGGTGTGCGAATTCTGGCCGCCCACGTCGGTCACGAAGCCGATAAAGGAACGATCGCGGAACTTCAGCATATCGGCCGGCGAGATATCGTGTGCCACCACGATCATCTGGGCCAGGAACTCGTCGCCTTCCAGTTCGGCCTGTTTCGGCAGCAGCGGCTCGCTGCCCATCAGGACTTTCAGCACCCGTTCCGCCACTTGCTGGATATCGGCCTTGCGCTCGCGCAGGTAGGGGTCTTCGATTTCGTCGAACTGCGCCGACAGCTCGTCGATCTGGGTCAGCAGCGCCCACTCGGCGTTGTAATGGCGGCTGCGGATGATATCCAGCGGCGCCTCGGAAATCATCGGGTCCGACAGGATCAGCGCATGCACGTCGATGAAGGCGCCCAGCTCCGTCGGGGCATCTTTCGGCAATTCATTCCACAGCGTTTGCAGCTCGCGGTGCACGGCAGCCAGCGCCTGCTGCAGGCGCTTCACTTCCGCTTCCACGTGCTCCTCGGAGATCAGGTAGTGCTTTACGTCGAGCGCCGCCGGCGCAAGGATGTGCGCGCGGCCGATCGCGATGCCACGCGAAACCGGAATTCCGTGAAGGGAGAACGATGCCATCGGGCTGCCGTCCCGCATTTACTCGCCTTCGCCGAACTTGTCGTTGACCAGTGCGGCCAGGGCGTTGATGCAATCCTGTTCATCGGCGCCGTCCGCTTCCAGCAGGACTTTGGCGCCCTTGCCAGCAGCCAGCATCATCACGCCCATGATGGACTTGGCGTTGATGCGGCGACCGTTACGCGACAGCCAGACATCGCTTTGGAACTTGGCTGCCAGTTGGGTGAATTTTGCAGAAGCACGTGCATGCAATCCGAGCTTGTTGATAATTTCAAGTTCTTGCTGAATCATGTTTTAGTTTTGTTTAGTTGACTCGGATACGATTATCGACCTTGACCGCGCCATTCTGGGCACCGGCCAGGGCCATTTCCACTACGACGTCCAGCGTATCGGTACGGTAGGTGATGGCGCGCAGCAGCATGGGAAGGCTGATGCCCGCGACCACTTCGACCTGGCCCGCATCGGCCAGCTTGTTACAGCAATTGGCGGGCGTGCCGCCCTTGATATCGGTCATGACCAGCACCCCGGCACCGGTATCGAGGCGCTGGATGGCCTCACGTGCCAACTGCTGCACTTCATTCAGGTCCTGGTCTGCCAGCACGTCGATCGCCTCCAGTTTTTCCACCGGGGCCCGGAACACATGCGCTGCGGCGGCCAGGAAAGCCTGGCCCAGCGGCGCGTGTGTCATCAATAAAATCCCTACCATGTTTATCCTTGCTTGCCTGCCCGGGCTTCCACCGCATCGATGAACATGGATGCGACCTGGAAGCCAGTCTGCTGCGTGATCTCCTGGAAGCAGGTCGGGCTGGTGACGTTCACCTCGGTGAGGTAATCGCCGATCACGTCTAATCCTACCAGCAACAGGCCGCGCGCAGCCAATTCCGGACCCAGGGCCTCGGCGATTTCGCGGTCGCGCTGCGACAGCGGCTGGGCCACGCCGGTACCGCCGGCAGCCAAGTTGCCGCGCACTTCGCCCGCTTGCGGGATACGCGCCAGGCAGAAAGGCACCGGTTTGCCGTCGATCAGCAGGATGCGCTTGTCGCCCTTGACGATGTCGGGGATGTAGCGCTGCGCCATGATGGTGCGGGTGCCGAGCTGGGTCAGGGTCTCGATGATGGAGCCCAGGTTCAGGCCATCGGCTTTCACGCGGAAGATGCCGGCGCCGCCCATGCCGTCCAGCGGCTTCAGGATCACGTCGCCGTGTTCGGCCTGGAAGTCGCGCAGGCGGGTCTCGTCGCTGGTGACCAGGGTCGGCGCGGTGAATTGCGAAAACTGGGCGATCGACAGCTTTTCATTGTGGTCGCGGATGGCCGAAGGCTTGTTGAAGACTTGCGCGCCCTGTTTCTCCGCCAGCTGCAGCAGGTAGGTGCCGTAGACGTATTCCATGTCGAACGGCGGATCCTTGCGCTGGATTACCGCGTCAAAGGCAGCCAGGCCGGTGTCTTCCGACGGTGCTGCCTTGTACCATTCGTGGGCATCGCCGGTCAGCTCGATGCGCGAGACGTGGGCCGTGACCTTGCCTTCCTTGAGCGCCATGTGGCGCTGCTGGAAGGCGTACACCTCATGCCCCCGGCGCGCCGCCTCGGCCATCATGGCGAAGGTGGAGTCCTTGTAGATCTTGAAGCTGGACAGCGGGTCGGCGAGGAAGGCGATTTTCATGGATTAGTCCAAAAATGTAACAAC
Organism: Duganella sp. Root198D2; assembly: GCF_001428585.1. Classification (NCBI taxonomy): domain Bacteria; kingdom Pseudomonadati; phylum Pseudomonadota; class Betaproteobacteria; order Burkholderiales; family Oxalobacteraceae; genus Duganella; species Duganella sp. Root198D2. The sequence continues at coordinate 59,916 of NZ_LMIC01000016.1, forward strand.
TGATTCTAGCCGATCTGCGCGACTGGCGTTCAGTACACCTCAGGATCCGGGTCGGTGCGCTCCATCTCCAGCGAAGCGGCCAGCAGGGCCAGCCGCGCCACTACGCCGTAGACATAGAAGCGGTTCGGCGCCGCCGTTCCCGGCTTCGCTTTCACATCCGGCACGGCATGCTGCTGCGCGAACGCCAGCGGCACGAATTGCGAGCCCGGCGCGTTCAGGTTCTGGTCCGGCCCCTTCTCGCCATGCACGCGGTAGAAGCCACCCACCACATACCGGTCAATCATATACACAACCGGCTCGGCAAACGCCTCCTTGATGCTCTCAAAGGTCGGCACCCCCTCCTGGATATTCAGGTCGGTCACCGCCTTGCCATCCTTGATCACGGTCATGCGCTTGCGCTGCTCTTCCGACAACTCTTTCAGCTCGGCCGCATCGCGGATCGTGATGACGCCCTTGCCGTAAGTACCGGCATCCGGCTTGATGATGACGAACGGCTTCTCCTTGATGCCGTATTCCTTGTATTTCTTGCGGATTTTGGCCAGCACCGCATCGACCGAGGCCGCCAGGCTTTCCTGTCCCTCGCCGGTGGTCAGGTCCACCGCGCCGCATTTGGCGTGGAAAGGATTGACCATCCAGGGATCTACGCCGATCAGCTTGCCGAACTTCTTGGCCACTTCGTCATAGGCATTGAAGTGGTTGGATTTGCGGCGGATTGCCCATCCGGCATGCAATGGCGGCAACAGGCTTTGCTCGTGCAGGTTGGTCAGGATGTCTGGAATGCCGGCCGACAGGTCGTTATTCAGCAAAATGGTGCACGGATCGAAATCCTTGAGACCCAGGCGGCGGCCATTCGGCGAACGCACCAGCGGTTCTACCACCAGCATATTGCCGTCAGGCAGCGCCAGCGGCGTCGGCTGGGTCACCGATGGATCCAGCGAGCCGAAACGGACATTCAGGCCGGTCTGGCGGAAAATCTGCATCAGGCGCGCGACGCCCTGGAAGTAAGTCGGATGACGCGGCTTGATTTCCGGGATCAGCAACAGGTTGCGCGCATCCGGACAGTATTTATCGATCGCCGCCATCGCCGCCTGTACCGACAGCGGCAGCATTTCGTTGGCCAGGTAATGGAAGCCGCCAGGGAACAGGTTGGCATCCACCGGGGCCAGCTTATAGCCGGCATTGCGCAAGTCCACCGAAGCGTAGAACGGCGGCGTATGTTCCTGCCACTCGAGGCGGAACCACCGTTCAATAGCTGGGGTCGCGGCAATGATCTTTTCTTCAAGATCCAGTAACGGCCCGGTCAGGGCCGTGACGAGATGGGGAACCATGTGACTTCCTTGCGGGTTGGTATTTGCAGACTCTCCATTTTGGGGCAAAACCGCCAATTAAAAGATAGTTTGGAACAAAAAAAAGCCCCCGAAGGGGGCGTGCGCGGGGGCGTCAGGGGTCTGGCGCCGACAGAGACATGGCGCAGCTGCTTCTGTCGGTGCCCGGCCCCACGGTTCCAAGCTACTACGTTAAGCGTGGTAAGCCGATTCGCCGTGGCTGGTGATGTCCAGGCCTTCGCGTTCTTCTTCTTCCGGCACGCGCAGGCCAATCACGATGTCGACCAGCTTGTAAGCCACGAAGGCAACAACAGCCGACCACACGATGGTGACGCCGACAGCAGTCGCCTGGGTAAGCACCTGGCCGCTGATCGAGTACTCAGCGCTTGCCTTGTTGGCAACGTAGTCAAATACACCCTGGCCGCCCAAAGATGGTGCAGCGAACACACCAGTCAGGATCGCGCCCAGGATACCGCCCACGCCATGCACGCCGAACACGTCCAGCGAGTCGTCCGCGCCGATCAGGCGCTTCAGGCCATTCACGCCCCACAGGCAGATGATGCCCGCCAGCAGGCCGATCGCCAGTGCACCCATCGGGCCGACAAAACCGCAAGCCGGGGTGATCGCCACCAGGCCCGCCACCGCGCCGGACGCGCCGCCCAGCATGGAAGGCTTGCCCTTGAAGATCCACTCACCGAATACCCACGACACGGTGGCGCAGGCAGTTGCCAGCAAGGTATTGACGAAGGCCAATGCAGCGATGTCGCCAGCTTCCAGCGCCGAACCGGCGTTGAAGCCGAACCAGCCCACCCACAGCAGCGATGCGCCGATCATGGTCATGGTCAGCGAGTGCGGAGCCATGGAGTCGCGGCCGTAGCCAACGCGCTTGCCGATCATGATAGCGCCCACCAGGCCGGCAACAGCGGCATTGATGTGCACCACGGTACCGCCGGCGAAGTCCAACGCGCCCTTCTGGAAGATCCATCCTGCCTTGGCGGTTTCGCTTGCCAGGGTCTCGGCATTGGTGATCACGTCAGGGCCGGTCCAGAACCAGACCATGTGGGCGATCGGCAGGTAGCTGAAGGTAAACCACAGCACCATGAAGGCCAGCACGGCGGAGAAACGCACGCGTTCTGCAAACGCACCGACGATCAGGCCGCAGGTAATGGCTGCAAAAGTGCCCTGAAAGGCAACGTAAATGAACTCAGGGATCACTACGCCCTTGCTGAAAGTCGCAGCCACCGAGAAGCCCTTGGCCGGATCGTAAATGCCGGACAGCAGCGAACGGCTGAAGCCACCGAAGAAGGCATTGCCCTCGGTGAAGGCAATCGAATAGCCGTACAGGCACCACAGCACGATGATCAGCGCGAACACGAAGAACACCTGCAGCAGCACGGACAGCATGTTCTTGGAGCGTACCAGGCCGCCGTAGAACAGGGCCAGGCCGGGAATGGTCATCATGATCACCAGCAGGGTGGCCACGAACATCCAGGCGGTGTCGCCCTTCTGCGCAACCGGGGCCGGCGCGGCGGCCGGAGCCGCGGCAGCGGCAGCAGGAGCGGCGGCATCAGCCGGCGCAACAGCAGGAGCAGCCGCGGAGGCGGCAGCGGTAGCAGCGGCAGCCGGCGCTTCGGCCGGCTTGGCATCTTGAGCCAGCACAGGCAATGCTGCGCTGAACGCCAACAGGACAGTCACCCCCGCCAGCCATTTCTTAATGGTCTTTTGCATCACGGTTCCCCTTACAGTGCTTCGTTGCCGGTTTCGCCGGTACGGATACGGATTACTTGTTCCAGCGACGAGACGAAAATCTTGCCGTCGCCAATCTTGCCGGTGCGCGCGGCATTCTCGATCGCCTCGATAGCCTGGTCGACGATGGCATCGTCGACCGCCGCCTCGATCTTGGTCTTTGGCAGGAAGTCGACCACATATTCCGCGCCGCGATACAGCTCGGTGTGACCTTTCTGGCGGCCGAAGCCTTTGACTTCGGTCACCGTAATACCTTGCACGTTAATCGCCGACAGGGCTTCACGCACCTCGTCGAGCTTGAACGGCTTGATAATGGCGGTAATCATTTTCATACTGGTGCCTCTTCAGAAGGTTTTGGACAAGGTCAGCACTGCGCCAGCCTTACCTAGTTTCTTGCCATTTGGTCCGAGATAATTTTCGGTATTGGTATCGATGTAGGCCAGCGCCAGCGAGGCAAAGCCCAGGTCCTTGGTCACGCCAACCTTCCAGTCGGTGTAGCTGTAGAAGCTGGAGTTCTCCACCTTCTGGCGCCCCACGTGCAGGTTCAGCACATAGCCATCACCCAGGTCCTGGTTGACTGAGGCATCGATATAAGTACTGTGCTTGCTGTCGGCAAAGCCGAACAGGTTGCTCAGCGAATGCGAGTACTTGAGGGTAGCCGGGCCATAGCCAACCTGGCCATACAGTTCGCGGGTATTGGCGCTTGGATGCAGTTCATTGGATGGATAGACATAGGCCAGGAAACCAACGTCATAGCTGACGCCAGGCGCGATTTCACCGCGCTTGCCGCCATACAGGTCCAGTTCAACGGAAGCATCACCGCCGCCATCCTTGATCCACTTGATGGTGGAGGCCCAGGCACCTGCATAGAAACCGGTCGGATTGTTGACCCAGTCGGCGCCGCCTTGCAGCGCCGGTTTCAGGCGGGTTTGCGAGATACCACGGTAGCGGTAGTCGCTGGTCAGGGCCGCGTTATAGCTGAACTCATTATCAGGCTTCGCCTCCGGTGCGGCATCGGCCGCTTGGGCCAGGCCGGTTCCCATCGTTGCCATTGCCAGCGCGACTGCAACGGTGAGGCCCAGCTTCTTGCTCTTATGAATCATGGCGATTTCCTTTTGAGTGAACTTTTATTGCGGTTTAAAATTCAGTCTGAAACGACAGCTTTCTTGCTTAGTAGCAGATTGCGTGCCAGCCAAAATTCGTGCGCGAATTGATATAAGGACAGCTTTCCGCACCATTTAAAGCCAAAGCCGCACCGTCGTGGTGCATAAACTCACACATCGGAAAGAAAAACATGGACATGAACGCCTTCTTCAACGACTTGCAACAGAAGGTCAACCAGGTCATCGAAAACTCGCCAGCCAAAGACATTGAAAAGAACGTCAAGGCGATGATGACCCAGGGCTTTGCCAAGCTGGACCTGGTGACCCGCGAGGAATTCGACATCCAGGCCCAGATGCTGGCCAAGGCCCGCGCCAAGCTGGAACTGCTGGAATCGCGCCTGGCTGAGCTGGAAGCCAAGCTGGCCGACAAGTAAGCCCCTTGCGCTAGCGCAAACGAGCGGTGGCGCCCCGGGCCTACGATGTGCTGTCGTAGACCGGGAGGCCACCATGAGCATCGCAGTCATTAAAAGCCGCGCGCTGGCCGGCATGCAGGCTCCGGAAGTCAGTGTCGAAGTCCACCTCGCCAACGGCTTGCCCGCGTTCGCCATCGTCGGCCTGGCCGACACCGAAGTGAAGGAATCGCGCGACCGGGTCCGCGCCGCCATCACCAATGCCGGGTTCGAACTGCCGCAGCACCGCATCACTGTCAACCTGGCCCCGGCCGACCTGCCCAAGGAATCCGGCCGTTTCGACCTGCCGATCGCCATCGGCATCCTGGCCGCGTCCGGCCAGATTCCTTCGTCCACCCTGGAACAATTCGAGTTCGCCGGCGAGCTGTCGCTGACTGGGGAGCTGCGTCCGATCCGCGGCGCGCTAGCGATGACTTACGCCATGCAGCGCTCCGCCGGCGGCGCCGGCCGCGGCTTCATTCTCCCCAGCGCCAATGCCGACGAAGCCGCGCTGGTCACAGGTGCCCGCATCTACCCCGCCGCCACGCTGCTGCAGGTATGCGCCCATTTCGGCCTGGATCCCGACGGCAGCTTCGCCCTTCCGCGCCATGTGGCCCAGCCCCTGCCCCTGCCGCCGTCGATTCCCGACTTCGCCGACGTCAAAGGCCAGATCTTCGCCAAGCGTGCGATGGAGGTTGCAGCCGCAGGACGCCATTCGGTCCTGCTGGTCGGCCCGCCCGGCGCCGGCAAGACCATGCTGGCCACCCGCTTCGCCGGCCTGCTGCCGTTGATGACGGACGATGAGGCGCTGGAAGCCGCCGCCGTACAATCTTTGATCAGCGGCTTCACCGTCGAAGGCTGGAAGGTGCGCCCCTTCCGCTCCCCGCACCACACCTCGTCCGGCGCGGCGCTGGTCGGTGGCGGCAGCGTGCCGCGCCCCGGCGAGATTTCGCTGGCCCATTGCGGCGTGCTTTTCCTCGACGAGTTGCCGGAGTTTGATCGCCGCGTGCTGGAAGTGCTGCGCGAGCCGCTCGAATCCGGCCGCGTCACTATCGCCCGCGCCACCCGGCACGCCGACTTCCCTGCCCGCTTCCAGCTGATTGCAGCCATGAACCCGTGCCCATGCGGATACCTTGGCCATCCTGCAGGCCTTTGCCAATGCACGCCCGACCAGATCCTGCGCTACCAGAACCGCGTTTCGGGCCCCTTGCTTGACCGCATCGACATGCAAATCGAAGTTGGCCCCGTTCCGCCCGACATCCTGCAAGCGGACGCAGTGGGTGAGCTGTCCGAAACAATTGCCGCGCGCGTGCACGCTGCCTTCGAGCGCCAGATCGCCCGCCAGGGGAAAACCAACCAACAGCTGACGCCGCGCGAAATCGACCGATTCTGCAAGCCGGATGCCAGCGGCCAAGCCGTCTTGCGCGCAGCCATGCACAAGCTGCATTGGTCGGCCCGCGCCTACCACCGCGTGCTCCGCGTGGCCCGCACTGTGGCCGACCTGGATGGCCAGAAGCAAATCGGCGGCAAGCACGTCTCTGAAGCGATCAACTTGCGCCGCGCCCTTCGGCAACTCTAAGTTTCAAATGTAATTCCGCGTAAATACGTGGTTTGGGTGGCGCGTTCTTCGCTAGAATTGCCGCCACCATGACCACCCAATACCGTTACTCGCGCTACTGCGCCGTACCTATCCTGATCCTCCTGTGCTGCGGCAGCGCCGCCGCCCAAACCCAGACCTCCCAGCCAGCCAAGGCCGCAGCCACGCCAGCAAGCGTAAAAAAAGATGTCCCGCCTGAGACTGGCAACATCACCAGCGTGACGGTGGCAGCGGAGCGCCCGACCAACCGTATCGACCGTCAGGTCTACGACGTGAAATCCGATACGTCCAGCAGCAACGGCTCCGCTGCCGACGCGCTGAACAACGTCCCTTCCGTGAACGTCGATCCGGACGGCTCGCTGACCCTGCGCGGCAGCAGCAATGTGCAGGTCTACGTCGACGGCAAGCCTTCGGCCATGCTGCAAGGCGATAACCGCGGCCCGGCGCTGCAGTCGATTCCCGCCGATGACCTCGAGTCGGTGGAGGTGATCAACAACCCCGGCGCGCAATTCGGCAACGAAGGCGGCGGCGGCCCGATCATCAACCTGGTCATGAAGCGCTCGCGCAAGCCGGGCGGCTTTGGCGTGGCCAATGCCAACTACGGTACGGCAGGCCGCTACAACAGCGCACTGTCCGGCACCTACAACGAAGGCTTGTGGGGCTTCCAGGGCGGCATCAACGTGCGCCATGACGGCCGCAACTCGGTCGGCGAAACGGTGCGCGAGCGCATCGATCCCCGTACCGGAGTCCTGTCGCACAGCGAGCAGCAATCGCAGTCGAACGGCCTGAATGACAATGCGGGCCTGAACGGCGGCGTCACCTACAACCTGGGCGCCAACGATACATTGGGCGCCCAGGTCGCCTACTCGCATCGCACCAACGATGCGCGCGCAAGCGACAACTACCTTTCGACCGACCCCGATGGCATCGTCACCGACAACTACCTGCGCAGCACCTTGCGCGAAGGCGAGAGCAAGAACTACTCGTGGAATGCGCGTTGGGACCACAAGGGCGACGCGCCGGGCGAATCCTTCAAGATGGACTTGCGCGTGTCGACCGCCACCAACGATTCCGACAGCAGCTACCGCAATAGCTATGTGGTGCGTCCGCCAATCGGCAGCCAGGCCGACAGCACGCAGAAGAACCGCAACAAGAACGAGATCATCGACTTCACCGGCGATTACGAAGCAAACCTGTTCGGCGGCGTGACCAAGCTTGGCTACAAGATCGTCCAGAACCGCAATGACTCGAGCATCGATTACGCCAACATCGACCCGATTACGCAGGAAGGCTCGCCCAACGCGTTGCGCAGCAACGCCTTCGACATGAAGGAAACCATCTACGCCGCCTACGGCTCCTACCAGATGCGATTTAACGAGCAATGGGGCTTGATGGCCGGCCTGCGCGCCGAGCATACCGAGATGGAGATCGACCAGCTTACCAGCCAGGTCGCCGCCGGCAACAGCTACACCAACCTGATCCCGAGCTTCTTCGCTACCTACAAAATGAGCGAGAACTCGCAAATGCGCTTCGCTTACGCGCATCGCCTGCGCCGCCCGAATGCACAGGACCTGAATCCCTTCGTGGTCTATCGCGACGAACTGAATGTCTCTTCCGGCAATCCGAAACTGAAGCCGGCCCAAACCGATTCCTTCGAACTAGGTTACGAGACCCGCATGTTCGGCCTGGAGACCAACCTGCGCGGTTATTTCCGCGACGAGACCGATTCCATCCTGGACCGCAAATACTTCATCAGCGACACTGTGCTGCTGACCACCCGCGAGAATGCCGGCAGCACCCGTTCCGGCGGCATGGAGTTCACGCTGACCGGCAAGCTGCTGCCGACACTGACGCTCAACCTGAGTGGCAACGTGGCCCGTTTCGAACAAAGCGTGCTGGAAGTGAATGGCGACCAGACCAGGCGCACCGCCTCTTCGCTGAGTGGCCGCCTGCGCCTGAACTGGCAGGCAAGCAGCACCGACATGCTGCAGGCGGCCGTCCAGGCGCAGGGCAAGATGCTTACCGGCCAGGGTTATCGTGAACCGAACACTACGCTGAACCTGACCTGGCGCCACGCCATCACGCCGCAACTGGCCCTGATGGTCAACGCCACCGACGTCTTCAACAGCAACAAGATGTCGACCATCACCGATACCTACGCCCTGCGCGAGCGCTCGCTGCGCGAGTTCGACGGCCGCATCATTTATGTCGGCCTGTCTTATCGCTTCGGCAGCGCGCCCGGAACGCGGCGCGAAGGCCCTCAGCGCGAGCCGGGCGGCATGCGCGGTCCGGGCGGCCCTGGCATGGGCCCGCCTCCAGGCGGCATGGGCCCAGGCCCCGGCGCAGATTGACCTGGCAGCGAGGTGCTACCATTCGGGTCATGAAGACAATCACCCTGAACAAAGCCCTCGCGCTCCTGCTCGCAGCCGGCGCGCTCGCAGCCTGCAGTCCGAAATTCGACTGGCGCGATTTCCGCAGCAGCGACGCGCCTTACACCGTCATGTTGCCCGGCAAAGCCGCCACCCACACCCGCGCCATCAATCTTGATGGCCAGGACGTGAAGATGACCATGTCCGCAGCGGAAGTCGATGGCACCATGTTCGCCGTCGGTACGGCCGAGCTACCGGACGCCACCAAGGCCGCCCTGGCCGTGCAAGCGATGAAGCTAGCCATGGTGCGCAATATCGGCGGTACTATTACCAGGGAAAGCACCAAGGACGGTGCATTTGAAGTGGAAGCGCGCGGCGCGGCGCCAAATGGCGCCCCGTTGGCCATGCGTGGCCGCTTCCTGGCGAAAGATAAACGCGTATATCAGGTCGTCATTCTGGGGAACCAGAAACATTTTGATGCGGATACGGTTGATACATTCTTGAGTTCGTTTAAATTGTATTAAGTAGCACGACGCGCGCGACTGCACTCGTGCTATCGTATTAGCACATCAACAAACTAAGGAAGCGCGCCATGTTGATCAAATTTAAATCCATTTCGTCGCCGGAACTCATGATGGCGCACGAGCACGTCGAACGCATCATGGACCTGCTGAAGAAGAGCCCGACGCGGGGTGTCATCACGGCAGCGGAAGCTTCCCAGGCGCTGCAACTGCTCGAGAAGGAAGTTGCACTTAGCAAACTGCATCCGGAAGTCGATTCCGAACATGCCGCCCATACGCCCAGCCATGCCCTGCCGGATGATAATGGCGATGCCGATTTCGGCGAAACCCAGAAGGTAGGATTTGCGCAGCGCGCCTTCCCCCTCCTGGAAATGCTGCGTGCCGCCCAGACGGGCGGGCACGATATCGTGTGGGGCGTTTAACGCTGGGACGGAACGAAGTCTTCCATCACTGCCTTGCGCAGCAGCGCAGGTGGCAACATTCCCTGGGACAGCACGAAGTCATTGAAGGCCTTGCGATTGAATTTCTGGCGCAAGGCCACTTCCGCCGCTTGGCGTGTTTCCATCAGTCGCTGATAGCCATAGAAGTATGAGGTCGCCTGGCCTGGAGCGCGGAAGGTGTAGCGCTGCATTTCCTGCGTTGCCATGCCTTCCGACAGGCCAACTTCGTCCATCAGGAACGATTTCACTCCTTCCGGGCTGATTTCACCCAGGTTCACCATCGGGTCGAGGAAGGCGCGGGCGGCACGCTGCATGCGGGCCTGCAGTGCGAACAATTGGCCATCGAGCGGCTCGAACGGCTGCATTTCCGCCTCGGCATACAGCGCCCAGCCTTCCACGTTCACGCTGTTGAAAGCAAACACGCCGCGTGCAGTCGACACGCCCATCTCGATCATCTTCGCAAATTGCAGCTCATGGCCCGGTCGCGCTTCGTGCGCGGTCAGGGTCCAGCTACCGGCCTGGTGCGTGAAGTCGTCGAAGACCAGTTTCTTGCCGCTGGCATCAGGCGGCATGCCGGTGGTCAGCACGAACTCGCCGTACTCGCCGGTATTGCCGATCAGGCGTGGTGGGCTCATGTGTGGAGCCGGCTGCTGCGCATTCTCGGCCTCGCTCGCCAGGCGGATGACAGCCTTGCGATCCGGCAGGGTGACGATGCCTTGCTCGCGTACGGCGGATTCGATTTGCGACAGGCGCTCGCCATACAAAGGCATGACCTGCTCGGCCGGGATTTGCTGCTTCTTCAGCTCGCGCATGACAGCGCGATAGTCCGCGTCCGGCAGCTTGCGCTCCTTGGCAATCAAGCTGGCAGTGATGGCCATCTGGTTGCGGATTTCAGCAAAAGACGTCAACGCCTTCGCAATCAGCTCTTTCGGAGCGATATCTACGCCGAACTGGTGCAGGTTGTCGGCATAGACTTCCGTCGGCAGACGATGGTCGGCACGGGCCTTCGGCAAGATCTGGTCCTTGATCTTGGCGTTATATGTAGTTAATTGGGTTTCGATTGCCGCAAATGCCGGCTCCCAGCCTTTCAAGTCGCTCTTGCTGAGCAAATCCTTCATGCCCTTGATCATGGCTGGCGCTGCACTCAGCGCCTGTTCCACTTCGCCTTTGTACGGGCCCAGCAAATTCTTGTCGGCTTTCTGGCGTTCCAGGTAGCGCTCATAAGCCAGTTCGGTGATCGGGCGGTAGCCCTTGGTGAGGCCGGCGTATTTCTCCATGCGCACCAACAGCGTTTTCTGCCGCTCCTTAGGAATGCGCGGATCCAGCGTCTGGCGCATCACACCAAACATCAACTGGGTAACGTCGGTAAACGGCAGCAGGTATTTGCGGTTCACGGTAGCAGAGCGCAACTGGTCTTCTGCTGCCCCGACCAGGATCTCCAGGTCTTGCTTGACCTTGGGGTCCTTTTCCGCCCTCTGACGCTTCTGCAATTCGGCGATGACAGCACGCGTATCTTTTGCGGTGACTTCAAACAGGTCGCGCGACATGTCGGTGATCTGCTCATCATAGCCATCAACACCCAGGCTGCTGGCACTTTCAGGCGAATACTTGGCTTGCAGGTTCAGCAGAAGCTTGGCGTTCTCATTGCTCTTGGTAACCCAAGCCGGCTCGGTAGCCGCAGAGACATGCAGGGAAAGCAGGGCCAGGGTGAGGCCACTGAGGAGTTTCGTGATCGGCATCGTTATTCCTTTATAAAGAATTGCGTGCCGTATCATAATGCAAAAAGCCCGCTGGCACATGCCTAGCGGGCTTTTCTAATAAGAGCCTGACGATAACCTACTTTCACACTGGTTGCAGCACTATCATCGGCGCAAAGTCGTTTCACGGTCCTGTTCGGGATGGGAAGGGG